>NZ_JBQHUC010000020.1:0-52288 GCF_052065395.1 Bariatricus sp. HCP28S3_F11
AAAAATACTGAATGTGCATTATTATCCAAATCCATATTATAATCAATCCTTTCTTTTATTCGACTGATTATATTGTACCACATCCGGCACATTAGAACAAGTGTTCTCTCGTATTTTTTTGCAATTCATCTCGCCACCTAAAGAGGTGGGAGAATTCTTGCTATATCTTGTTAAAAACATATCAAGAAATTCCTCATTACCGGT
Source organism: Bariatricus sp. HCP28S3_F11 (assembly GCF_052065395.1). Taxonomy (NCBI): domain Bacteria; kingdom Bacillati; phylum Bacillota; class Clostridia; order Lachnospirales; family Lachnospiraceae; genus Bariatricus; species Bariatricus sp. HCP28S3_F11. The sequence goes on from NZ_JBQHUC010000020.1 coordinate 205, forward strand.
TTGTAAATAGTCAACTGTATTATTCTCTGACAAACGATTTATTAAAACTTCTTGCAATTTCTGCATCTGTGATGCATTTAGTACCTCTGCCATATCATTGATAATGTTATAGATTTCTTTACCCATAAAAACACACCCCTTTTTGAAGGAGTATAGTGCAGAAAAATCAGCACATCAACAGAGTGCAAGACTGGAATTTGGTGTGTGCTTTATAAATTTTTTCCAATCCACTCAAGTTCGTTCATGGAATCCTTATTTTTTTCAAGTTCATCTCTGGCTGTTGCATAATATGATTTTTTGAAAAGCATATCCCATGAAAGATATTTTGCCATACAGTCAAACTGCTTATCAATCAGCTCATACTGGATGCTGCCTACGGGAGAACCACCTACAACAATTGTGCCAACTTTTTTGTTTTTTAACTGCAATCCACGGCAGTAGCACTTATCAATGATAAGTTTCAATTGTGCTGACATTCCCCACCAATAAACTGGTGTAGCAAAAAGAATCATATCTGCGGCAGCAATTTTATCAATGGTAGAATTTGTATCGTCCTTATCGACGCATCCCTTAGAGCATTGACAGACACCACATCCCTTGCATGGTGCAATGTTGAGTTTGTCGGGTTCAATGATTTCAATTTTATTCTTTTCTGACGCTCCTTTTATAAATGCATTGATTGCTGCCAGCGTATTTCCTTTTCTGGCACTTCCATTAATGATTACAATTTTCATGCGTGTATCCTCCAACTTCCGATTTTAATGCCTCTATTATACCATAATGATGATATTGGGGTCAAAACCATAAACAAATTTGCCCCTATTCCTATAGTACCTTGAAAAATTCATATTTTGTAGTATATCGCCGGACTTTTTGGGATATATGCTGGATATCCCCTCCCTTGTTTTATGCAAGTACCGGATTTTGGGCATAGTTTCCCAGACCCTTCACATAATTGAAGAGTTTTCGGAAATTCAACGCTGCTATTTTGGAACCAAAAAAGAACTTGCCACGCTGTTTTCCACGAGGCATCTTTTCCAAATGGTAATTCTTTCGGATATTTGACGGAACATTTTCCACTCCATTACGGAGCCTTGCATAATTTTTGAATTCTTCGCTGCTCATGTTCCTCTGGATTTTTGCACGTTCATGAGCTGCTTTGGATGTTACTATTTTTGCAACCCGCTTATAAATCTTCGGCTTGCATTGATCCTGATACGGACAGCCTACACACTGCTCATGCAGAAAGGAAACGGCACACTGATTGCTTTGTTTCATATAAGAACAGCTTTTCGGTGAATGGCCGGCTGGACATCGGAGGACTTTTGTTCCCTCTTCGTTAAATTCAAAATCAGCAAGGATATCCGGAGCTGGTTTCCCTGTCAGGCTTGTGGTAATCAGTTCTACGTTTTTATCAGCTGCAAGTTGTGTGTTTTCTGTTCCGCTGTATGCTCCATCTGCGACTATAACAGTCCGTTCTTCCTGTTTACTCATCTGCTCAAGGTGTTCTTGGATAAACTGACTGTCACTGTGGTTGTTTTGCTCATACTGATACTCTGTTACAACAGAACCATTGGCTCCAACGGATTCCTCAAGATTGGCTACATATCCCCGATGCTCTTTTCCTGCCTTGCTTCGGAATGTAGCTTCCGGATCAGAAGGATTTTGCATCATGGATGATTTCATGCCGCCGTCTTCTTTTGTCCGGAGTCTGCGCTTTTCATTTTTAACAATGGTTTGTTCTGAAAGGCATCTAACAAACAGATCATACTCTGTTGAATCATTGTAATCAGACTCACACAAGGCAAGGAGTTTATCTGCATCCGTTAAGAGTTGCTTTATACGATCATCTGCATTGGTACTGCGCTGACGATAAATCACTCTGTTAAAATCGTTAGGATCGATATAGTGTTTTAAATCGTCAGACAAAGCGGAACCATTGATTTTATTCACATACACCGCCAGCTTCGCGATGCAGGTGTATATCAGTTCCATCCGACTGAGTTTGCGGATGTTGGATTCAATCATCATGGAATCCATACGCCTGACTTTACCGCTGATTCCCATCAGTTTTGCAATGGAAGCACTTAGATCTTTCACACAATCGTGGTAGAGATCTTTGTTGTGAAGAGTTTCATAATCATAACACCTCTTGCGGAAACGGCTCAATGTCTTGTCACTCAAAGGCTGTTCTTCAAAACCTGTTGTATGCAGTGCGTACTGAATTCGAAAATCCAGCATAAGATTTTCAACCATCTCATCATCGGAATAATCAAAAAGCTCTTTGATGATGAGCGCACCAACAATCACGTTGACCGGAGTATTCGGTCTGGATGCCTTATCACTGTATAAGACAGAAAAACGCTTTTCATCAATGGCAGGAAATATTTCATCGGCAAAAACTTTTGCCCAGGATTTTTCCAGTGCTTTCTGTTCCCTGGCAGTTAATCCGGAAAAACTATCTGTAAAAGACATTTGCTGGTAAGCGTTTTCTTTGAATGACATAGAGATTACCTTCCTTCCTAAGATATCTCTATTATACAGCAAGTAAACCATTTAGGCTTGTATTTACTGCAAAATATATGAACTTTTCAAGGTACTATAGAGGGGCTTTTGACCCCAATATCATAATGATACTATTATAAAAAAGGAAAAAGAGCTCCTTCGAGCTCTTTTGATTCAGTTCTGTAAACTTGAATTTATTTGGAAGATTTTATTATCCATTCATCAAGAAATTTCATTTGTTCATCCGTATGAAACCAATGCTCTCCATTTTTCATAATAGAAAGTGTTGAATTAGTCCTCTGTACAAATTCAAATATCGTTCCATAAGCGGTAAGATTATCTTTTTCACCATACAAAATGTGCGTTGGGATTTCCCATATAATAGGATTTTCTCTTGCATAGCAAAAATAATCCCATGAAAGAGTCTCTCCAAAGGTTGTCTGAATTTCTTTTTTCTCTTTGAGTTCATCCTCTGTAACATTTGCCCAAATCATCATATCAGCAATAAGCCTTTCCATATCTACAACGGGCGAAATAAAATATGCTTTCTCTATTTGCTGATTTGATAAGGCATTGATAGTAAAATACGCTCCAATGCTATTGGCAATTACTTCAACAGTCTTGTAGTTTCTATAAATTGAATTAAAAAGTAATGGAAATTCTTCTTTTGCTTCCCATGGAAACTGTGCAGTATAGTCGAGACCAATCACATCACAATTACTAAAGAGCGGTTTGTAATGAATAGCTTCTTCAGCATTACCACCTTTTCCATGTATATAAATAACTGCTTTATCCACAATAGTTATCCTCCACAAATTCAAATTGTTACACTTAAAAAAGCGGAATTTCACCATCATAGTTTTCTGCTTTTTCCAATAGCGGTCCTTTAGCTCCCATCGTAAACGCGATGTCGCTACTGCGGATAGAGAGCAACTCCATTCCGGGTCTCACCTTCAAAAAATCCATCATTTTCTTCGTAAGAAGAATTTGCCCCTCCTGTGAAATCTCTACCCAGCAGTAGGAACGCCCCTTGTATTTGATAAATTCGCCAGAACCTGCTGAGTAGTCAAGCAACGGTGGAGTATCGTCCAAAATGTGACCAAGTTTTGACGGATGCAAAAGGCCTTTCCGGGTGACGCAGAAGCCACCGGTAATCTTACTTCCGGTAAAAAGATATGCTTTTCCTTCATCTGCAATGTGATATTCTTCCATTGCCTGCGGTGGAATCCGCAATGTTCCATCCGTCCGAATGAGTGATTTCCCGAAAATAAATTTTCCTCCCTTATTCATTTGTGGCATAAAAACACCTCCTGAAATCCCGATTTAATAGCGCAAAAGGAAATATATGACATACACCCAACTAAGTAATCCATGAAAAATCGCCCAGCCGACAGACTTCCACGTTGTATAACTAATAACCATAGCTAATGCACTTCCAAAAGTTATTCCTGATTTTACCGTTTTCTTGACAGTCATTGATTTATTATCTTCCATGTTTGTTTCCTCCACAAATTCAAAGTTTCTGTTCCAATTCTTTTGTCGGTTCTCCAATTTTCTCCGCAATGATTTCAGCGGTAGCAAGAGACATCACAAAAATTAGATTATCGTATATATCTTTGTCAGATGTTCCCCACCAATCGGGAGCCTTGCTTAATATATCTTCTAACTTTTCCTGCAAAATAACAAAAACCGGAATATCCAAGCCAAACCTTTTCTGTATCATATCATCATTTGTTCCTCCCTCCATATTTTTTCATTAATGCTTTATATCTGTTGGTGTCGCATTTATCACAATAATCATTCCGTCATATAATTCTGCTGGGACATCATTGATTCTATAGCTATTTGGTAAGATCTTATTCAAAAAGCTATAACCCTCTCCGAGTGATCCCATCAGCATACTCTGATTGATAATTTTCTTTATTTTTTCTGATTTTTGCAGTTTATCAAAATCAAGATACGTCATATCCATCCCAAGGGCATACGCTGTATTTGCCAAAGGATCAGCAGAATAAAATTTTCGCGTAATTCTTTTTCCATTTTTTCCAGGCAAATTGCATTCTGTTTTGTAAAAATCTGTGCCAATGACAAAATAATCATCACCATATTTTTCAAACAGTTCTTCACCCATGAATGTAGTATATGTACTCTTCTTTGCCACATGTCCGTTATGCCCCGAAATCATAAGCATAGATTCGTTTGCTTTCTGAACATGCTCATAAATCCAGTCGATGTTTTCAGCCATATAATGATCCCTTATTTTTGCATAATCTACATTTGACGCATTACTAAGCTCCTGATTTTGCAGATAACATCTCGCTGCCTGCGCATACATTTCCATCCCTGGTATATTCTTTAAAGTTTCCGCAGCATCTTCCATATCGGTATACTGCATCTTAAGTTCTGAAAATGCTTCATCTACACATTTTTGATCCAAGTCGGAGTTTTGCATATCAAACCCATAAAAGCTTAACATCTCTTCCGGTTTTGCGTGTTTATTATAATCTGCCATATAGCGAATCAATGCCCTCATTTCATCCGTCTGGTAAATATGAAAAGCAAGTGCTTCCACTGCATCATCTTCCGTATTTTTCCCCTCACCGTGTATATATTGATTTACCAATAAGCATCCACCATAATCTGCTTCTAAGGCAAAGGCCTTACAGTTATATTCCTCTACCATTTTTCTAAACATATCAAGCTTTAATTCCTGAAATTCTTTATTTCCGTGGGTCGCCTCTCCAAGAGCGAATATCTTTACATTTTCCGGTATCGCAATATCATCGATTTCCTCTGCAGCTTTCAGAAATTCTTCATTATTTACCTGTGTTCCGGAGTTCATGCCCCCATAAGATATATATCTTATGAATGCCATGATTGCAGCTCCAAATAGAAACGCCACGATTATCTTTCCAATATATCGCTTTTTTGCATGATCTTTTTTCATCCATCAACCAACTCCTCTCATCTTTTCACGCTTATAATTTCGAAAAATCTGACACCTGATATCACACACAGCTCAATATGTGTATGTTCAGGATATGTGATATTTACATTTTCAAAACTAACAATTTCCACTCCACTCCGTCCTCGTCAGTCCAAGTATCCGTACCGTTATAGATAAAACGGCGTTCAATACGCTCCATATAGGTGCCGTCCGCTAATTTATATACCGTTGTCGTGTCGCCGCGGAGATTCACAAGCTCTACCACATCCGCTCCCGGATAACCCGACTCAGCTTCATCATCTCCACCCTTTCCTGTTTCGCCCTCGCCCTGCGACCAGCAAAGCAAGAGCCCCTTATATTCTGTGTACAGGGAAGTCCCGTCATCCGTTTTCCCAGTCGTAAACTCCATTTTCATGGAGCTTTGGTCAAAGTCATTGGTCATGTCGGCGGAGAGAATATCGCCACTCAGCGAATATGTACCGGTTCCGCTGTCACGGCATCCGGATTATTATGCTCCTGCACCGGTGGCGCGATGGAAACGGAGGTGTCCGTCGTTTCCCTGGTAGGAGCCTCAGCGGGAAGGATTTCTTCTTCCACAGCGGAATTCGACGGCTCCGGTGTCTCCGCCGGTTCCGTACTCGCAGGCACTTTTTCCACATCAACGTGGATCCTGCCCTTTGCATTCTGCCCCGCAACGACGATTGCGTAGGGACCGTCCACAGGAGCCTCCACGGTAAATTCCGTCACGGTTCCGTCTCCCTGATAGAGCGATGTTCCGTCCGGTGACGTAATCTTCATCTCCAGCGCCCCTTTCACCGTCTCGAATAAAATCTTGAGCGTATCACCCTGCTTCAGCTCCAGGGTGTGGGTGTCCGTGCCGTTCATGATTTTGACATCCAAGTGGTAGGAATCCGCGTTCTTTGCGCTGCTGCCGTCAAAGGCGGAGCTGGATGCGCACCCGGCCAGAGATAGCAGGAGGGCACAGACGGTTATAACAATAACGAAAAATTTTTGCTGTTTCACAATGGTTTCCTTTCAGGATTCAGATTTGGTTTGATTGAACATGATCAAGTTGCTATTTCTTATCCATATTCATCCGAATCACATTAAAAAGGTTTGACAGCAATATGCACGCCAATGCGATTGCCAATGGTGTCGTGGTCTCATTTCCGTCAAAAATGCTGACGCACAGAAAGATTGCACCCGCTGCGATCAAACCTAAACTTGCTATGATGAAAAGTTTATTCAATATTTTTTTCATTTCATTTTCTCCTCTTTCAAAAAATCTTACTCATGACTGCTTAGCGCATGTCCCGGTTCATCAGATCAAAGTCAATGTACTGCCCGTTCAGCTTAAAGAAGGCCGGGAAGGTACACAGCTTGCGGAAGCCGAACTTCTCATAGAGCCGGATGGCGCGGAGATTGTCGCTTCGAACCTCCAGATTGATCTGCTCAAAGCCGTTTTCCACAGCAAACGCAAGAACGGCTTCCATGAGCGCGGAGGCGGCCCCGTAACCCCAATAGGCTTTTCGCACGCTGATCCCGAACTCGCCCCGATGGCTCATGCGCCTCGGCTTGCGGTTCAAACTGGCATCTCCGATGATTTGACCGTCCGCCCAGGCAAGATACTGCACATTGTCCTTTGAAGCGACCTGCGCGGCCAGATACTGCGTTTCCGCCTCTACATCCAGCGGTACGCCCTCCGGGCCGAAGCTGAGATTGTCCGTCTCTCCGCCGACGCATTTCAAATAGTCCAGCAGGGCGGCGGCGTCCTCCGGCCGCGCCTGCGTAATCATAAACGGTGCATTTTTCTCCATACTCACTTATATACCTCCAGGTTTGATCCGATATTTCGTTTCTATATATCCGCTTCTCCGGTAAAAACGCTTTGCGCTTTCTCCTCGATTTGGGAAAGGGCAGCCAAAACCTTTTTTATATTCTCCTCTCTTGGGAGAATGGTATGAATGTTTACCTCCGGATGCTCCGCAGCGAACGCTTTCAGGAAGTCCAACAGGTTGTCCTTCGTTTTCATGTAATCCTCGATGATCACGCTGTCGCTGAATCCGAGCTGTTTCAGCAGGATCGCGGAAACCACGCCGGTTCTGTCTTTTCCCGCGCCGCAAAAGTACAGCACATTGCTTTCCGCCTTCACAATGGCACAAATGATCCGCTCCATCTGTCCATCTATCATCTTGACATAAGCATCGGCAACAGAATCCGGAGATTCTGGTACGGCTCCGCCCCCGGTAACAGGCAGATGATAGTAGGTAAACCCGCTTTCCGTCTCCAGTCTGCACGGCTTTTCTGCATATTCAGTCTTATCTCGCAGGTCAATGATTGTAGTAACGCCATTTTTTCGCAGCCAGCTGACTTCTTCATCCGAAAGGCACCCCGGATAATCGCTTCTGATATACCGCAAGGTTCCCGTGGGCAGCGCTCTCGTATTCCTCGTTGATTTCAGCAAAGAACCCATACGGCTGCGCTCCAATCCTCCTTTTGGCAAAAATTCATTGGTATCCTCCTCACAATTTTTTTACGCACATACCGACCAGCAGTCCGACGAGCATCCCCATAGACAGGGTGACGCCGATGTACTCCGGGAAAATGGTGCCAACGGCGGCCCCGAAGCACATCCCCAGGCTCATCCCCATGGCCTCATAGCCGTTTTTCTTTTCCTGCTTCTTTTTCTTTTCTGCCAGTCCGGCGAAGAACACAGCCAAGCGATCCCGGCCACCACCAGCGGCAGCGCCGCCATCATAAAGTCACGCATAAATTTTCACTCCCTTTTTCTTTTAAGGCACCACTGCGCAAAGACCGCCTGACGGCTTTGTGAGGTGTTGCCTTTACTCTACAACAAAATCTGTCCAATCAATATGGTTATACACCATCCTTTATCGCCGCCCAAGATAGCGGAATGTATGCCGCTTGTATTCCCGGTACGCCGCGCTCCAACCACAGGCCGCAGATGATGCCCCGAAAGAAGATTTCCTCCGCCATACCGATTCCAAGCGTCAAAAACAAGTTTGCTAAAATCAATGCCGCACCACCGTTAAAGTTTATTCCCGCCGTAAAAGGGGAAAGGGCAATGAGCAAAAGCGGCGAAAAATAGAGCATTCTCTTCGCTGCCCCTTTTTCCGCACTGCGAAATCCCAGCTTTAAGATTCCTTTGTATCGGATGATGGAATTCGCCAATGTGATAATCACAAGCCCCCAGATTACAGCACCCCTGATCAGCGCGGAGGGAATGCCCTCTATTCCCGTGATCACCACGATTGCTCCTTGCGCGAAAAAGAACAACAGCAGCACAAGCATTGCCCCGGCGGTTTTCAGTACGATTCTGTCTTTCCGTTTCATTTTCATTTTGAGCCTCCTGTCCCATTCCCCGGCAATGTGCCAAAAGAAGTTCTGTCAATGCGATCTGTCTTCCACAAAATCGGAAACCGCTTCTTTGATTTCCTCTGCGTGTCCTGTCAGCAAATGCCCGCCACTTTCAAAGGAAATGAACGTGCAATTTGGGAATCTTGCTACCTCCCTCTCCGTTTCGATGTAGCTTGCCAGCTTATCGTCCTTTGCGTGGAAAATCAGCGTGGGGACCTGTAAATCCTCAATCGGATACTCCCCAAAGTCCCTCGCCATATCGGGGTTGGTAACGGAAGCGTCCAGTATCACGCCGACTTTTCTGTCGTTTATGGGTAGCATACTGTAAATGGTGGACTGCTCCATCCCCATGATCGGCTCAAACATAGGGCTTAACAGGAACATGACGTAATCGTTGCACAGGAACGGGGGCGGTCCGGCATATTCGGCATATTTCTCCGGCTTCTCCACAGGCGGCATGGCGGAGCAGTATAAAATCAGACCCTTCGTGCGCTGGGGATAATCAAGGGCAAATCGGATCGCGACGCTGCCGCCTGCCGATGTGGCCAGAAGGTGCACCTTGTCAATGCCCAGCTTGTCCAGCAGCAGCCGCAGACCGGAGGCAATGGTAATGTCGGGCTTATCGGTATTCTGGTCGACACCCTCCTCGTGGCTCACCATGAGATCAGCCACGCACAGGCCCTTTTCGTTCATGCCGTCCAGGATAGCGTAGACGGAAGCCAGCGCCATGAACTTATCGCCCATGCTTCCATCGGGCTTCCAGTCCTCCCCAAAGCCCAGGAAGTCCAAATTGCAGGTGGCGATGGACTCATAGCCATTCTTGGGGATGGTATGTACCAGCATTTTGTCACATTCTTCCCAGTCGAAGTTGCGGCCAAAGAGGGCCGCACCGTCGGGACTTGTCACCGCGACGGTGGAGCAGCCGTAGTTTTCCCCGGCGGTGGAGGTGTCCGGCTTCCAGAAGCCGTGAGAGAGGAATGAGGCGATGTAGTCTCCCATCTCGGCGTCGCTTTTTGCCCCGCCCTGCTCCAGAAAGCCATCGAAGCCATAGTCTCCCTTATATTCCATACTCCACAGATGATCATCCAGCTTCTCGATGGTCATGGCCGCCGTGAGCTGGGTGCCGAACATGGTCCACGCTCCCGCAAGGGCCGCAATCAGCACAGCCGCAATAACAAGAAGCGCGATTATCGCCTTTCCAAGTCTTTCCGAGGAAGATGAGTCCGCTTCGTTCGATTTACAAAGCTCTTTTTCCGAAACGATCATTTTCATATACTCCTTCCTTGCCCATCGGGGCGCATTTATCATTTTATTCTGTACCTGCTTATATCGTAAGTCATTGTCGTGTAAACAAGAATTTATCTTACCCTTGCCATATAGTAATCCAATTGGTTCATCAAACTCCAGAATTGTTCTGCTTCATCCACGGATAGTGTTCTATACTCCATTTTCATATCCTCGCAAATTTTGATTCTCCGGTGAGCCACTCGTCTCTTGAAATTGCAAACACACCGGCTTTTCATTGCCCTCATCCGAAAACGCATCGACATCCCAATTTTTCTATCCATAAGCCGCTTTCCGCCCTCATGCACTTTCACTCCTCAGAGCCGTATTTTTCAAACCGGCACTGCTCTATTACCTCGTCCCCGAGCAGCGTGATGGCCTTTTGGGGGCAGCGGCTGATACAGCGGTAACACATGGTACACCGGTCTTCCGCGGTGGCTTTCCCGTCTCGCAGGGAGAGATTTTTCGTGGGGCATAAAGAGACGCACAGCCCGCAGCCCACGCATTTTTCGCTGATTTTCAGCTTGTCTGTGTATCCCGCCGTCTTGCCGTAAAACCACAGCCGCTGTCCAAAAAGTCCCTTCAGGTGGGAAAAGAAGGACAGCCCGTCCTGGGGGTAGTTTCCTTGCTTGATCTGCCGTGCGGCAGCTTCTATCTTTTGGTCGGCCTGACGGACGATCTCCCGGTTTTCCTCTGGCGTTTTCTTCAGCAGTTTGCTGTCGCAGACGGAATCTGGCATTTTGATCTGCAAACCGCCGAGTATTGTCACCCCGCGTTTTCTTAAAATTCGAGCCGTACATCCTGTTCCATCACCGCTGAAAAGCCCCATCGTATTGACGCAAAAGACCTTTTTCCCATTCCATAGAGAAGAATGATTTTTAATAAAATCACGCACTATGATAGGGGCATTGGAAAACTGCGTCGGGTAGCCCAGCACAATGATGTCATGCTTTGTCAATATTTGAATCATCTCTGTATGTTCTAACGGAAAACTCTGAGCAGACGCGTCCAACAGTTTGACTAACTTTTCGACACAATGTTTTGTATTTCCAGTTCCGCTAAAATAGATTCCAATCATGAACGCATCTCCTTCCTTAAATGGGAAATTGCTTTTTTACAGTGCGGTTACCCAAAAACATACTGCTGAAATTGCATAAAGTGGTGTCATAATATCTTTTCATTTTCATCTACACAATGCCTATATTTGCTTTTACACATTCCGTAATTTTCTGTCATTCATCTGTTCACTGGTGATGGTTTGTACGATCAACTTACTTCATCCCATAAATTTCAACAAAATGTGACAGATGCACACCTATCTGCGTCCACATTTCGTCCGTCCTGTCAGGCTCCCGGTCTGCAATCTCTATCATCACTGTTACCGGTGCTACGATTTCCAGAGCAAGCAGATTGGCATCAAACCTGCGAATCAGATTCTTTTCCATCATTTTTTCTAACATCAGAGCATACATTTCCTGATTTCCGGTCAGCTGGTGCTTTGATGTAAGTGCCGCAATCTTTTCATTTCTATACTGCTCCTTTGTACAAAATCTTCTGACCTTTTGTATCTGCGGATCCTTCATTGTGAATCCAACTCGTCTCAGACAATCTTCCTTGAATTCATCCAGTGACTCCGGAATCTTATCCAAATGAGAGCTATTTCCGAAATTCTCGTCATATTTATGTTCCATCATGGCAATCAGGGAATCGAGAATATCTTCCTTTCCCTTATAATGTGCGTATATGGATGGACCTTTTATTCCCACAGCTTCTGCAACTAAATCAATGGATGTCTGGTCATATCCCTTTTCAGAAAACAAATCAAGCGCTGCGAAAAGAATTCTGTCCTTTGTTTTTATCTTTTCCATTTCTTTTCTCCAATCTTCATATTCCTAATAGTCGTTAGGAATATTATACCTAATATTCGTTAGGAAGTCAATATGTCATGAAAACGAATCACAGCAAGTTTTCATCCTTGTTGTTCAATATTAACGATACAAAAAAGTGTCTCCGACACTTCAACGCCCCACCCCTCATTCATGAGGGGTTACAAAGACATTTGTTCAGCAGGATATGCAGTTGTGTTGTTTTGTGAGCACGCATTCCAAAACGCAAAAATCCCCGGAATACCATCTGATCAGAAGATGATATTCCGGGGATGACCTGAATCACATTTTCTATTTACGGCACCTACTCGATGTTCAACTCAGCAAGTTCTCCGCCGCGAATCTGGGCGTAGGAATTATTGCCATACAGCTCTCTGCCTGCGATATAATCCGGGAAGGCAGCAGCATCGCCTCTGGCCCATTCCGGCTCCGGGTCTCCGGGATTTGCCACCGAGGAATGATCGGCATACAGGAAATCCGCCGCCAGCGTGATGCCATCTTCTGCCATGTCGCCGTTGATATCCGCACAGGTGGTTTCCCCGAGGCTGTTCTCGCTGCGCTTCAGTGCATCAATCCTTCGTGGCTCTCCCCGCAGGAGCAGGACATCTCCAACTTTCATCTGATTGACGGCATCCTTATCAAAGGTCTCGTAGCTCCAGAATTTCAAAACCATGTACTGACCGTCTGCCGATTTCCCTCGTGTCATTCTTCTCCTGGATGAGTGCCTCCAGTTCCTGAAATCGGCTATGCTTTTCACCATAAATGGTGCGGAGCTTCTTTTCGTTCTCTGCCTGCTCCGTCTGATCCAGGGCTACACTTGCATTCTTGTCCCAAATTGGACTATCCACCTTTAGGCTCTTCTCATCTCCATTCAATCATTTTCTTCTCCTAATGGAACTTCCCGGATAATATATTCGGTATCTCCATAAAAGCCATATTCGTTACGCAATCTGTGACGTTCCACATATCCATGATGCTCTAATTCCTTAATTGCGGAACGAACAGAATCAATTCCATCTCTGCTCAATGTTGCCAGTCCCTGCATGTTATAATTCCAATCGTCTGGTAGGCTTAACATCAGCGACAATAAGCCTTTCGCTTTCAATGTCAGATTCTTATTCTTGAAATGGTGATTACTCATTACCGTATAATTCTTAGTTCTCTCCACACGAAAAATCTGTGCCAAGCTCCTCACCTCCTTATGAAAAAAGACACAAATCAATTTTCATGACCTGTGCCTTTTCCTTCATTTATTCTGTTTATTTATTATTTCATTAAACGTAAATCAGTTCTTCTAAAATGATTTCCTCTGCGATTGCTCTGTGTTTGTTAGCAGCCCTTACCCAAGCCATCTGGTCAACCCCTTTCTCTGGCAATGGATCACTTTTTTCCAGCTCTCTCAGGATAATCTCTTCCCGTTTCCTTGCCGCCTGGTCAATCTCCAGAAGATGTTCTCCTATTGTGTCCTGTAAAAGCATTACCTGATATTTCGCCCGTTTATGATTTTTCAAATAATCTCTGCGGAGAAATCCATATTTTCCAAGTTGTGTCATCTGTTCTCCGGATTTATACTCCAGTTCTGGAAGCAAATATCCGTTTACATTCCTATAATTCAGTTCCATAGCTTCTTCACACTCCATTTCGTAATCATATATTGCGTCACCATCGTCTGACGTTAACTTTCTCCCAAAAATTGGAAAAAGTCTTTCTCTATAATACCTAATGCACATTACTTTTCCTATTCTTCTGTGCCCACCCTTTGAGTAACTTTTCAATCAAGTCTGCCTGTTGAGCCGGCGTATAATCTGCCGGGAAATACTTTCCGATCCGCTCAAGTGGGATTTTGATTTGTTCCCTCTGGTTCGGCTTGATTTCCTCCAAAATTTCGTAAATCATATCCATATCAAGACATTTTTGTTGGCTCATCCGCTTTAACCGGTTCGCCTGCGAAATGTTTGGGACACACTGTTCCAGTTCCATCACAGCATGAAGTTCATACTGTTCTGCTTCCGTCAGGAAGGAAATTTCCACCGCTGAACGAATTGCAAGCAGCTCCCGGTCAACCATATCCAAAATCTTTGGAATCAATTTTGTCAGACGGATATATCTTTTAATCTGTGTCACACTTTCCCCCACCATCCGGGCAAGCTGTTCATTGCTGCGATTGTTTTCCATATACTTCGGTCCCAATGGGTCCGAAGTCATATCATCTACTCTGCCTTGATGTTTCATTGCTTCCAGTCGCATCTTATAGGCAAATGCTTTTTCACTCGGCAGAATTTTTTCTCTTTGGAGATTACTGTCTACCATCGCAATGATTGACTGGTCATCGTCCAAATCACGGATAATGGCTGGCACTTCTTCCATACCTGCCCATATGGCTGCCGCCTTTCTTCTGTGTCCTGCGATAATTTCATAACCGTCACCATCCGTATTATGGCGGATTAACAGCGGAACCAAAACCCCTTCCTTTTCCATGCTTTGGCGTAATTCAAACAATTTCTGATTTTGCTCCACCTTAAAAGGATGGTCTTTAAAATCATGAAGTTCTGAAACCTTTACCAGAACAATACCGGCACCCGACTCGTAATCCTTTGATGAACACATTACTCTTTTCTTTGTCATCTCAATTATCCTCCATTTAATCTGAATAAAAGAAAAGGACTCTTACCTCTCAGAAATTCTGAAAAACAAGCGTCCTTTTGACTGTTTTAACGATATTCAAATAAAAATGAAATTTTCTTTTTCATGTGTCCACTCATACCAGATGCAGAACTACCGATACCTCGATTCCGTCCATAATCTGCTTTTTTCGTCCCTGTTTACCTGTAGGTGCGAAACTCATATATCTCGCAAAGTGCCTAAAACAAAGGACTTCTACGAATTCACCCGATGTAGACAACATACGGTCTCGACATGCCCCGTCATAGGAAACATATCCACCGCCCGCACCTTCTCGAGTCCATATCCATTCTCACACAGGTATTTCAAATCCCTCGCCAGCGTCGCAGAATCGCAGCTCACATACACAATCCGGTCCGGTCCCATATTTACCATGGTCGAAAGCACGCTCTCTTCGCACCCTTTCCGCGGCGGATCCACCACGATTACGTCTGCGTGTGCATTTTCTCCCGGATGCTCTTTGGCATACGCGGCATAATAATCCGGCAGGACTTCTTCGGCTTTTCCGACATAGAATTCTGCGTTCTGAATTCCATTGATTTCGGCATTTCTCTTAGCATCCTCGATTGCCTGCGGTACGATTTCGACACCATAAACTTTTTTCGCCTTCTGTGCAAGGAAGAGCGAAATAGTCCCAATCCCGCAGTATACGTCCCACACTGTCTCGTTTCCGGTGAGACCGGCGTATTCCAGCGCCTGTCCATACAGCACGTTCGTCTGCACCGGATTTACCTGATAAAAAGAAAGCGGGGAAATCTGGTATTTTACATCTCCGATATAATCTGTGATATATTCCTGTCCCCATAGTAAACGAATTTCATTTCCCATAATTACATTTGTATTCTCACAATTAATGTTATAGGTAATGCTGGTCATTCCCGGGATTTGAGCCAGGGATTCGGTCAGTTTTTCAGCGCATGGAAGCTTCGTTCCATTAATTACAAGGCAGACCATGATTTCTTTCGTGATAAATCCAAACCGGATCAGCACATGGCGCACAAGCCCCTTTCCGGTAGTCTCATCGTAAGCGCTGATATGGTTTTCTTTCATAAATGCCAGCACTTTTTCCAGAATCACACGATTGATCGGAACTCCAAGTGCGCAATCGTGATTGGAAATAATCTGATGGGTGCGTCCTGCATAAAATCCGGCAATCAAGTTTCCTTCTTTGTCTTTTCCAATCGGGTACTGGGCTTTATTGCGATAGTGAAATGGTTCTTCCATTCCCGCGATCGGCTCCATGATCCGATCGATCAGTTTTTCTTCAAATCCACCGATTCTGATCAGGTTTCCTCTTACTTTATTTTTCTTGAATTCCAACTGTTTTTCGTAGGAAAGGCTTTGAATCTGACAGCCGCCGCACTGTCTTGCGACCGGACAAACCGGTTCTGTGCGGTATGGAGACGGCTCCACGATTTCCATCAGACGGGCGTAACCGTACTGTTTTTTTGCTTTCATCACTTTTACATTTACAACATCTCCGATTACGGCATCTTTTACAAAAAGTGTATATCCATCTACTTTTCCGATTCCTTCGCCATCCACTCCCATATCCGAAATTGTCACAACTGCCATATCATTTTTCTTTAACATGATGTTCTCCTTCATCCAATCTATAAAGGACGAAAGATATTTCTTCCGTCCCTTCTGCTTCTTGTTAAATGCTGGACTTTCTCAGGTTCGATTCAAACAGTTTGTTATATCCCAGCCAGTCTGTTGTATTCTTATCTTTAAAAATCTCGGTCAGTGTCTGCATCTTTGCATCTGTGCAGTCTGCGAAATTAAGTGCCACCGCTTCTGCAAGTGCCGGTTTTTTCGGAGATCCGTATTCCAGCTCGCCGTGGTGTGCGATAATGCAGTGCTTCAGTTCGCTTGCCAGTCTTTTCGGGAAATCCGGTATTTCGCGAATCGCATCATCGATCATCTCCACACCGATCACAATGTGTCCCAGAAGCTGACCGTCATCTGTATAGTCATTATCAGGGAAAGGAGAAAGTTCCCGAGTCTTTCCGATATCATGGCACATAGCTGCCGTATAAAGCAGATCTTTACTTAAAATGGAATACGCCCCAGCCATGTATTCACACATTTTCACAACGCTGAGTGTATGTTCCAAAAGACCTCCTGCAAAGCCATGATGTACTGTCTTTGCTGCTGAATGGCCTTTAAATCTCTTGATAAATGCTTCATCTTTAACAAAATAATACTGAATGATCTGCTGTAAATATGGATTCTTAACCTGTGCACCGTAGCGCATCAATTCTTCGTACATTCCATCCACGCTCTTGTCACTGGTCGGCATATAATCGACCGGATTATATTCTCCTTCTCCTGCAACTCGGAGCTGTTTGATATTCAGCTGCAGATTTCCATTATAACTGATCACATCACCAAACACTTCCACAAAGTCTTTCTCATCATAATCTGCAATCCCGTTGGAATTCGGGTCCCAGATCTTTCCATCCAGAGTTCCCGTCTTATCCTGCAGCATCAGATTATCGTATGGTTTCCCATTCCTCGTCTCTGCGCTTCTTTTTCCTTTGCAAAGATAAATTGTTCTAATTGTCTCGCCTTCGTGTAATGTATTGATGTATCTCATGTCTATCCTCTTTCTAACTTCTTTAAACTTTCCGGACCCATCCGGTGCCATATTCTTATGGCAATCTTATTCTTTGCTTCCTACTGTGACAGTAAATTCTACATCCACATATCCGGAAGCTCCCTGGCGCTTTCCCTTCACCTTGATCTGCTGCCCGACTTCGCATTCCATCAGACGCTTTCCGTATCCGGAGACCGTCGATATCTGATTCTTATTCAGCTCCACGATCACATCTCCGCTCTGAATTCCTGCTTTCATTGCCGGAGAATCTGCTTCGACTTCCTTCACGTAAATGCCTTCCGGAATTCCATCCGTCTCTGCAACACTGTCAGGTACCTCTACTCCCTTTACTCCCAGATATGGAATTGCTTTCCCATTGGAGAGCTGTTCTATATACTGTTTCAAATCAGAAACCGCATAAGCAGTAACCAGATTCATGCTTTCATTATCGGTAATCTTCTGATCGATAATCCCGATAACTTCCCCATTCGTATTAAACAAAACTCCGCTTCCTCCCGGAGCTGCCGCTATATCAGTCGTAAGCAGCCTGTACTCACCGTCCGCCACGGCCACCCGGTTTTTCACAGAACTGATAATGCCATATCCGGTACCTCCCGCGTATCCAAATTGTTTGCCAAGTGCAATTACAGGGTCTCCTTTTCCTACAATGTTGGAGTTTCCAAGCGTTGCCGCGACAATCTGCCCTGCTGTCGAACTGGAAAGCAACCTTCGTTCAACAGAGAATACTGCCATTCCCAGATTTCGATCCTGTTTCTTTAGTGATGCCGGATACGTTACACCGTCTGAAAATGTCACATTCAGGCTTTGGGCATCCTTCATGATTCTCGCAGGTGCCAGAATTATGATTTCCAGTGCATTCTCCCATACAATGGTGCCGGAAACACTGTTCACATCATCATAGACAATATTTTCCCAGTTATCCTCATTCTTTACTGCACTGACCTCCACGACACATTTGTTTGCCTGAGAAGCCACCTGATAGAGTGCCCGGCTCATTTCCCGGTAATTATCGACCGTCAGGGCAGGATATGTAACCGCTTCTTCCTGCTGTACGTCTCCTTCTCCTTCCCCCGTCGGATCCTTCTCCGTCACATCTTCATCCGTATCTTCGGGAAGCGAAACGGTGCCGCTTTTTCCTGAAAAAATAACTTCTGCCCACGGTCTTGCCGCACAAAATGCCAGACAGGCAGTAAGACCGAATATCAAGCCTTTGCCTGCTGTTTTACAGATTATATTTCTTAGCTTTTTCCCAGTCATCTGTTCATCTTTAAACGTCTCCTGAAGAAAAGAATAATGTTCCTCTTCTTCATGATCGGACGCTTCCGGATTCTGTGACATAGATTCTTGCACTTTCTGATCTTCATCCCGCTTTTTGAACATGTTATTTCTCCTTCAATTCAAAGCGTTTCGTTCAATGCTCTCTTTAGTAGTATACATGATTCTGCTTCAATGTTCAATGATAATAAATTTATCCTTTTCACTTTCATTTCCAATATAAATACTGTAGAATAGAAACAGATAAAATATGAGGTGTAATTATGAATAAGAAAACTTTATATAAACTTGAATTTGATAAAATCATTAATATGCTCACAGAACATGCTTCCTCCCCGGGAGGAAAACAGGCCTGTCAGAAGCTGAAACCGATGACTGACATCGGAGCGATTGAAACCGCCCAGGAACAGACTGCCGCGGCATTTACCCGAATCATCAAGAAAGGTCATCTTTCTTTCAGCGGATGCTATGCTGTGACCGATTCCCTGAAACGACTGGAAATCGGCAGTGCGTTAAATGCAGCGGAACTTCTTCGAATCGGAAAGCTTCTGAAAGTGGCAGCACGGGCGAAGGTTTACGGCAAACACGATACTGTGGAAGAATGCGCGGATTGCCTGGATGCATACTTTGAACAGATTTCTCCGCTTGCCCCGGTCTGCGCCGAAATTGATCGTTGTATTATCAGCGAAGACGAAATCAGCGATGATGCCAGTTCAAAGCTGAAGCAGATACGCCGCAGCATTTCTGGAATGAATGACAAAATCCATTCCACATTAAACGGACTGTTAAACGGCTCACTTCGTTCCTATTTGCAGGATGCCATCATCACGATGCGTGGTGACCGGTATTGCCTTCCGGTGAAAGCAGAGTACCGCAGTCAGGTACAGGGCATGATCCACGATCAATCCTCTACCGGCTCTACTTTGTTCATCGAACCAATGGCGGTTGTAAAATTGAATAACGATTTGAAGGAGCTTTATGCCCAGGAACAGGAGGAAATTCAGGTCATTCTCGCCCGGATCAGTGCGGATGTGGCTGAATATACCGAAGAGATCCGCACCGATTACCGCGTCATGACCGAACTGGATATGATTTTTGCAAAAGGTGCTCTGGCACTGGATATGAACGCAAGTCGTCCCACTTTTAATACAAAAGGGCGAATCCGAATCCGTGAGGGTCGACATCCTCTTCTTGACAAGAAAAAAGTTGTGCCGATCAGTGTTACGTTAGGAGATACTTTTGATCTGCTCATCGTCACAGGACCAAATACCGGCGGCAAGACGGTTTCTTTGAAAACGGTTGGGCTGTTTACTCTGATGGGGCAGGCCGGACTTCACATTCCGGCACTTGACCGTTCAGAACTTTCTGTATTCCGGCAGGTTTTCGCGGATATTGGGGATGAGCAGAGCATCGAACAGTCTCTGAGTACGTTTTCTTCCCACATGACGAACATCGTATCGTTCTTGAAACACGTAGATGAAGATTCGCTGGTACTTTTCGATGAGCTTGGCGCAGGAACAGATCCGACAGAAGGTGCTGCACTTGCCATTGCAATTTTGTCTTATCTGCATAATCGGGGAATTCGCACCATGGCTACCACACACTACAGCGAACTGAAGGTATTTGCACTCTCGACACCGGGCGTGGAAAATGCCTGCTGCGAGTTCGATGTTGAAACCTTAAGTCCCACCTACCATCTACTGATCGGAATTCCCGGAAAGAGTAACGCGTTTGCAATTTCTGAGAAGCTCGGACTCCCCTCTTACATCATTCAGGATGCCAAAAGCCGTCTGAGTGAGGAGGACGAATCCTTTGAGGATCTGCTGACCGATCTGGAGGCAAGCCGCAAAACCATTGAAAAAGAGCGGGATGAAGTTGCTTCCTACCGTCGGGAGATGGAACGCATGAAATCCGAAATGAAGATCAAGCAGGATAAACTGGACGCACAGCGCGACAAGATTCTCCGGGAAGCCAACGAAAAAGCAAGCGCTATTGTAAGAGAAGCGAAGGATTTTGCCGATGAGACTATGAAAAATTTCCGCAAATTCGGCAAGGAAAATGTGTCTGCTGCCGAGATGGAGAAAGAACGGGAACGCATCCGTAAACAACTGGCAAAGACACAGAATTCTTCCCGTATCGAACCGGCAAAACCGAAAAAGGAGCACAAGGCTTCTGATTTCCACCTCGGAGATTCCGTCAAGGTACTCAGTATGAATCTTACCGGAACAGTGAGCTCCCTTCCTGACGCAAAAGGTAATCTTTTCGTACAGATGGGAATCTTGCGCTCCCAGGTATCCATGTCGGACCTTGAAATCATTGAAGAACCACTGACAATTACCGCAAAACAGATGCGGCGTACTTCCAGCGGCAAAATGAAAATGAACAAATCCATGCACATCAGTTCCGAGATTAATCTTCTCGGTAAAACGGTGGATGAAGCCGTTGCTGAACTCGACAAATACCTGGATGATGCGTATCTTGCCCATTTAAGCCCGGTCCGCATTGTACACGGAAAGGGAACCGGTGCACTGCGCAATGGCATCCATCAATATCTGCGCCGTCAAAAGCATGTCAAATCCTTCCGTCTCGGAGCATTTGGCGAGGGAGATGCCGGTGTAACGATTGTAGAATTCAAATAAGACTGTGCGAACAGTAAACCACAGGTATGCTATCTCATTGAAAGGACATAAATCATGGTAACAAAACAGAAAATTTTAATTGTAGATGATGATGAAAATATTGCAGAGCTGATTTCTCTCTACCTGACGAAGGAATGCTTTGACACAATGATGGTACACGATGGTGAAGATGCTCTGACTGCGTTTGACAGCTACCATCCGAACTTAGTTCTTCTGGATCTCATGCTTCCGGGAATTGACGGCTATCAGGTATGTCGTGAAATCCGCAGCAAATCCAGCACACCGATCATCATGCTCTCTGCAAAAGGGGAGGTTTTCGATAAAGTACTCGGTCTGGAACTCGGAGCTGATGATTACGTACTCAAACCCTTTGATTCCAAAGAGCTGGTCGCACGTATCAAAGCTGTTTTAAGACGTTATCACCCTGCAAAATCGGAACAAAATACTCCGGACCGTGGAAAATGTGTGGAATACCCCGGCATCGTGATCAATCTTACCAACTATTCCGTCATGGTGGACGGTGTAAATGTTGACATGCCGCCGAAGGAGCTGGAACTTCTGTATTTTCTTGCTTCTTCTCCCAATCAGGTATTTACCAGGGAACAGCTTCTGGATCAGATTTGGGGATATGAATACATCGGAGATACCCGCACGGTCGACGTACACATCAAACGTCTTCGTGAAAAGATAAAGGACCATCCGTCCTGGGGACTGAGCACGGTCTGGGGCATAGGCTATAAATTCGAGGTGAAAGAATGAAAAGTACTCTCTACATGAAATTTGTGCTTTTATATGCTATTTTCGGATTTTTGAGTCTTTTTACGGTAAGTGCACTTTCATCGACACTGACTTCCAGTTATCTGGAACGTGAGATATCGGGAAATTTATATCAGGAGGCGAATCTGGTCACCTCCGACTATCTTCCAAGATATTTTTCGGAACAGATTTCTACCGCGGATGTCTACACACAGCTGAACGGAATGCGCTCTTATCTGGATTCAACGATCTGGTTTGTTGACAAAGAAGGAAACATGATCGCATCTGCCAAAAGCGAAGATGCTTCCTATATTCCTTCTTACATTGAGGATTTTGATCCGGCTGAAGCGGGAAGCAGTCAGTATCTGATTGGTGATTATCACGGATATTTTGATCAGAAAATGATCACTGTGATCGCACCTGTAACACAGAAATTTTCTACCAAGGGGTATCTGCTGATCCATAAGCCTTATCGCGACATAGATCAAAGTCGTTCCATCATTACCCGGAACACCGCAATTATAGTATTAGTTGTATATTTGTTGTCTTTCATGATTTTTATGGGAATACATTTTTTCATCTACCGTCCGCTCTGTAAAATCACGGATGCCGCCAAGCAATATGCTTCCGGCAATCTGGACGTCGTGATTCCGGTTGATACTCAGGATGAAATGGGCTACCTGTCCGCTTCCCTGAATTACATGTCTTCTCAACTAAAAGATATGGAAGATTACCAGAAAAAATTTGTGGCGAATGTCTCACACGATTTCCGTTCCCCTCTGACTTCCATCAAAGGTTACGTGGAAGCCATGGCCGATGGCACAATCCCTCCGGAAATGCAGGATAAATACTTGAAGATCATTCTGTTCGAAACGGAACGTCTGACAGATCTCACCCGAGATTTGCTCACCTTGAACGAATTTGACACCAAAGACCTTCTTCTGGATAAGACATCTTTCGATATTCATAAAGTCATACGAAACACAGCCGAATCCTTCGAAGGGACCTGCACGGCAAAGAAAATTACGATTGAGCTTCTGTTTGCTTCTCGCAAACTGCATGTTTATGCTGACAAACGCAAAATCCAACAGGTACTCTACAACCTTCTGGACAATGCAATTAAGTTCAGCGGCACGGATTCCTCGATTACCGTCGAAACCACTGAGCGCGGAGAAAAAGTGTTCATTTCTGTAAAAGATAACGGAATCGGCATTCCCAGATCCAGTCTGAATAAGATATGGGAACGTTTCTATAAAACAGACGCTTCACGGGGGAAAGACAAAAAAGGAACCGGACTTGGTCTTTCCATCGTAAAAGAAATCATCCAGGCTCACAATGAAAACATCAACGTGATCAGTACAGAAGGCGTTGGAACTGAATTTATTTTCTCTTTGCAGAAAGGATAAAGAAACCCGCCGTATCCCGATCCAGCTTCTCGCTGAGTCTTGATACGGCGGGTTTTCCTATAGCTAATCATGTCTGACTGATTCTCTGATTGTTAATACATCATTTTCTGAATTGCTTCGCTGTCCATATTATCTCTTGTCACCCAGGTGAATCCTGCATTTACTTCTGCTTCATTGCCCTGACTGAGGATCGCGCGTGCGCAGGCTACGACTGTAGCGTAACCGATTCCGTATGGATTCTGAACAATCAAGCCATCCAATGAACCTTCTTCCAGACGCTCCAGCTGTTCCTTTCCGCCATCAAAGCTGACCACTTTGACATCATTTCCATCCAACTCCTCCAGAACACTGAGTACCAGTTTTGCCGTCGTTTCATTCGTTGTATAGATTCCCTTCACATCCGGGTGTTTTTCCAATATATACTTCACTGCATCTTCCTGAGTCATACTTGCAGCAGCCTCGTCCACGTCCGGAGTATCACTGTCTTCACCATCTTTCTCCGGCTCGCTGCTGCCATTGTCCTCTGTCTTATCTTCTTCTTTTTGTTCCAGTTCAATCTGCTTCTGTAAATCTTCCAGATCATCCAGGTGATACTTTTCTACCACCTGCACATTCGAATGCTTCTGCTGAATCGTATTTTGGAATCCTTCTTCTCTCTCTTTTGCTGAGGTTGATTTGTTATCATGCATCACAGCAATTACTTCGCCCTCATTATCAATCATATCGCAAAGCTTATTCGCCGCCATGGCCGCTGCTTCCATGTTATTTGTATCGATCATACATACGATATCCTGATAATCTGTCCCCGAATCAAATGCTACTACCGGAATTCCATTTTCAGCCGCCAGATCAAACTGTACTTCACAGGCCCCAGAGTCAACTGCCGCAATTCCTATTGCTGACGGATAGCGTGCCAGTTCTTCATCCAGAATATTTACCTGGTCATCCACATCATCTTCCGTCGCCGGTGCAGAATACGTCAGCTTGACTTTATCATCACCCTTATATCCCAACATACTGTTCATATCATCAATGGCTCTCTGAGCTCCTGCCTTGATTTCTGTCCAATAAGCAGATGAACTGCCTCTTCCAATAATGGAAATGCTTGTTCCCTTCTCAAGCGTAAGCCCCTGTACATTTCCATAAGCCATCGGCTGCAATACATCCAGATTGCTCTGCTTTTCATTGGTCTGCACTTCTGTCTTATTCGTAGCAGTATTGCTGTCATTTCCAGTATTCTGCGCCTGTTCACTGCATCCCATTACAAACAAAGATACGCACAAGATCACAGCTAAACTATTCCATCGTTTTCTCATATAACCTCGCTCCATTTCGTCTGTCCAGTATTCTTTCTCTTCGTGTAAATATCAAGTTCGACTCGGCAGAACCGTAAATCCGCTTGTTCATATACTAACCACTATACACCAAAACCCTAAAAATGGGGAGAAATTTTTTCTTAAGATTTCGTAAAGATTCTATGCATAATTTACAAAAATATGAGCAAGGTTATGCAATGTTCATAATTTAAAGCATAAATTCCCTTGTATATTTACGAATGATGTATTAGAATAGAATCATGCTGAACAGCAAAACTTTTATATAAAAGGAGGATACATAACTATGGCACATGTAATTTCTGATGAATGTGTAAGCTGTGGCGCTTGCGAAAGCGAATGCCCAGTAGGAGCTATCGCTATGGGTGATGATCATATGCAGATCAACGCTGACGCTTGTGTTGATTGCGGCGCTTGCGAAGCAGCTTGTCCTACAGGAGCTATCAGCGCTGAATAATCAGCTTTCTGCAACTCTGATGTAGCAAAGTAAAAGGCAGTGGATTTTAGAATCCGCTGCCTTTTTTGCAGGATTTGTCGAACGATTTTTCCTCCATTTTCAATATTCTATGCTACAATGTAAGTGTTACATGTACTAGCTTCAGAAACTTTTTTGTTTTCTGAAGGTCATTAATAGAATAAGGGGGTATCGTATGGGCGACGTTCATTATATGATATCAGAAGCGGCAAAACAAGTAGGCGTGGAATCCCACGTCCTGCGTTATTGGGAAGAAGAACTGAATCTCCCGATCGGACGCACTGATATGGGGCATCGACACTATACGAAGGAGGATATACAGCTTTTTTGCTGTATCAAAGAACTGAAAAATCAGGGTATACAACTAAAGGATCTTAAAGGATTAATTCCTGACCTGATTCGTACCCGGGAAATACTGAAAGCCAAAAATAATCACCCCAAAGAAGATCCGGATCTTAAAGGCCGAACCTCTGAGCCACTTCCTTCTGAAAGCGGTACCGGCACTCCCGTCCAGGACCCAACTCTTGCATTTCGCGCAGTAGTACAGGAAATCATTACCGGAAACAATAAAGTTCTGGAAGAACTCATTACCAGAAGTGTCTCTGAAAAAGTAAACAAAAACATGGATTTTCTTCTTCAGGCGAAAGAGCGCCAGGAAGAAGACCGGTTTCGAAAACTGGATCACTTGATCCGGCAACAGCAGAATAGTCGACGCGAGGCAGCAAGACCTGCTCCTGTACGATATCTGCACAAAATCTTTGGAGAAACCTAAATCTTATTTTCATATTAGGCACTTACACAAAAAGATTGCACCACGGTGCAATCTTTTTACTCGTCATAATCCTGTTTTCTCTGTGAATTTGCAAATTTCGTGTATTGTGGCAGCCAGGTCAGCGTAACCGTACCGATCGGACCATTTCTCTGCTTGGCAATAATGATCTCTGCCTCATTCACATGTTCTGTATCTTTATTATAGTAATCGTCTCGGTAAATAAACATAACCACATCCGCATCCTGCTCGATCGCCCCGGATTCACGAAGATCCGAGAGCATCGGACGATGATCCGGTCTCTGCTCTACCGCACGGCTGAGCTGTGATAACGAAATAACCGGAACATGCAGTTCTCTCGCAAGAGCTTTCAGTGAACGGGAAATGTCGGAAATTTCCTGCTGACGCGACTCACTTCTTCCTCCTACACTTCCGCTCATAAGCTGCAGGTAGTCGATAATGATCAGTTCCAGATTGTGTTCCAGTTTGTATTTTCTACATTTGGAACGCATTTCCGAAATAGAAATTCCAGGCGTATCGTCAATGATCAGATTGGATCGTCCGATGATTCCTGCACCCTCGATCAGCTTCTCCCAGTCGGAATCTTTTAGATTACCGGTTCTCAGAAGCTGTGCATCCACATAGGATTCCAAAGAAAATAATCGATTTACCAGCTGTTCCTTTGACATCTCGAGACTGAAAATAGCTACGGTTTTATTCTGCCTGAACGCAACATGCTGCGCGATATTCAGGACAAATGCCGTCTTTCCCATAGACGGTCTGGCTGCAACCAGAATCAGGTCGGACGGCTGAAGTCCGGATGTCTTGTAATCCAGATCAATGAAACCCGTCGGGATTCCGGTAACCGTACCTTTGCTTTTCGAAGATTTTTCAATTTTCTCCAATGCATTTAATACAACCTGCTTGATTGGTACGAAATCCCCGTTATTTCGATTCTGAACCAGTTCGAATACTTTTTTCTCAGTCCGTTCCATAATCGCTTCTACCGGTTCCTTAGCCAGATAACAGGCATTCGCGATTTCCTCATTCATCTTGATCATTTTGCGAAGTGTTGACTTTTCAGCAACAATCTCCGCATAATACTTCACATTTGCCGAAGTCGGCACAGCAGCGAGCAGATCCCGCACAAATTCCAGACTGCTGATTTCCTCAGGAACATCCTTCTCTTTCAAACGGTTCTGCAACGTGATCAAATCAACAGGCTTTCCTTCGTTGAACAACTCCACCACCGAATCAAAGATCACTCCATAAGCGGTCTGATAGAAATCATCTCCACAAATAATCTCGGAAGCCGTTGTGATCGCATCCCGGTCCATCAGCATAGCACCGACAACAGACTGTTCTGCTTCTATACTGTGCGGCGGTACCCGCTTGATAAGCGCTTCATCCATTCACAGCTCCCCCTATGCCTCTCCTACATGTACTTTCAGCTCTGCCGTTACTTTCGGATGCAATTTTACCGGCACAAGATGCATTCCAAGTGTTTTTATCGATTCTTTTAATTGAATTTTCTTTTTATCGATATCAATTCCCATCTGCTCTTTGACAGCAACTGCAATCTCCTTTGATGAAACAGAACCAAATGTCTTGCCGCCTTCCCCGGTTTTGATCTTCAGTTCTACTTTACCTTCTCCAAGTTTTGCTGCCAGTTCCTTTGCAGCATCAAGATTTTCCTGAGCAACTTTTTCCTCATTCTGCTTTTTCAGCTTCAGATCATTCAAATTCTTTCCATTTGCTTCAACCCCAAGCTTTTTCGGTAAAATAAAGTTTCTTGCATATCCGTCATTTACATTTACAATTTCTCCTTTTTTCCCAAGAGACTTCACGTCCTGCATTAAAATAACTTTCATCTAGATATCTCCTTCTTCAATCATAATATCAATTGTTTTCTTAAGTGTCTCGATTGCTTTCACCATATCGGTATGTTCGAACTGCGCCCCGGCTGTATTGATATGTCCGCCTCCGCCCAGTCGTTCCATAATGATCTGAACATTTACCTCATCAATCGATCTTGCGCTGACATAAATCTTTCCGTTATATACAGTAAGTACAAAGGACGCTTTGATTTCCTCAATATTGAGAAGTTCATTTGCCGCCTGTGCACCAATGATCGTCGGGCTTTCAATTCCCAGATGTTCTCCTCTGGCGATTGCATAAACATCCCTGTAAACTTCTGTACTGCTGATAACCGATGCTTTCGCTCTATAAGAAGCCATGTCGTCCCGGAGAAGTTTGCGAACATAGGTAATATCCGCTCCACATCTTCGCAAATATGCTGCCGCCTCGAATGTACGTACTCCTGTCCGATTCATAAAATTATTCGTATCAACCAGAATACCTGCATACAGACTGTTTGCTTCCATCACAGTCATCTTCAAATCGTCTGCAATATACTGCAAAACCTCTGCAACCATTTCACAGGCAGAAGAAGCATACGGCTCAATATAAGACAAAACCGCATTTTCAATCACTTCATCGCTCTGTCGGTGATGATCCAGAACCGCAATCGTCTTCGTCATGCGAAGAAGCCGTTCGCATTCCGTCATCTTTGGCTTATTCGTATCCACTACAACAACCATCGTATTTTCATCCGCCAGTTCCTCCGCCTCTCGGGGGGTGACAAACAGATCCTCCGGGTATGCTGTATTATTAGAAAATGCTTCATACAATGGCCGTAATGTTACCGAAATATCATCCAACACGATATTGACCTTCTTCTCCATCGCAGATGCCGCACGATAGATTCCGATTGCTGCGCCAAAAGAGTCTACATCCGGTATCTTGTGCCCCATTACGATCACACGCTCTTTTGCAATGATAAACTCCCGGAGTGCCTCAGCCTTGACACGGGCTTTCACACGCGTATTTCTGGAAGTCTGTTCACGTTTTCCGCCATAATAAGTAATTCCTTTGCAATTTTTTACAACTGCCTGATCACCACCACGGGCAAGAGCCAAATCAATTGCAACGCGTGCATAGTTATACCCCGCCGAATATGTGTCCTTGCTCAGTCCCAATCCGATACTGAGCGTAGCCGGAACCTGATTTCCAATATTTACG
Source organism: Bariatricus sp. HCP28S3_F11 (assembly GCF_052065395.1). Classification (NCBI taxonomy): domain Bacteria; kingdom Bacillati; phylum Bacillota; class Clostridia; order Lachnospirales; family Lachnospiraceae; genus Bariatricus; species Bariatricus sp. HCP28S3_F11. The sequence continues at coordinate 29,242 of NZ_JBQHUC010000020.1, forward strand.
TTCTTCACATCGTCCAGAAGCGAGAACCGGTCCGCTTCCATCCGATTGAAACTTTCCTTCTTAATTACAATAAAATACTTATCTTTCTCCAGCTTCTTTGCAATACCATTCAGATTTGCAATATACTGGTTGATCTTACGGTCGATCAGAGCCACCAGAAGAGACTGACGAACCTCTTCCACACTCTCCATCACTTCATCATAATTATCGATGTAAATCAGTCCGGCAACAAGGCGCTGTTCCTCATTTTCACGAATATAAGCATTCAATTCGGTTACATCCTGCAAATGAACTGCAACGAAATATTCCTTCTCTTCCGGAAATTCCAGCAACTGTTCAGATTCATTAAAATCCTCCACAGATACATATTGGATTTCTGCCTGATAATCCTTGTCCTTGTAACCGAATTCCAGATTGACCGTCTCCCCTTCTTCCTTCGGGAAAGCACTTCGGTTCAGTTCCGGAATATATCTGCTCAAATACGCATCTTTTCTCTTTTCTTCTCCCAACACATCGTCAAACTGTGTATTGGTCCAGATAATCTTACCATCACTTTGCAATATTGCATATGGTATAGACAATTCCTTTAACAGTGTATTCTGGACTACGCTGTACTGCGCAGCGAACTCCACCATGTCCGCCAGTACCAGCGATTTACTGTAAAAGTACATGACAGTCACACACGCAGCATACACGAGAACAAATACGCCCATGACGATTCCGGCTTTCTTATCGATCCAGAAAATCCAGATATTCATCGCTATCAGAAATAGCGTCATGATTGACGGCCACTGCATATAAAATTTTAATTGTCCTTGTAATTTGATATCCTGCTTCATAATAGTCATTCCTCATAATCAGCTGTACTGGTTGAACTTCGTTCTTTCGCTCACGGGCTTTCGCCCTATGAAAATCATAGCCCGCAAGCTTGCCTGCCAGCAGGCATCTTGCTGTCTTTGATTTTCGCACGGCTCATTGCCTACTTGAACATTATAACACCTTTCTTTTGTTTAGGGAAGTAGAAATGATTTTGTATCTTTATTCTAGTGCGCTGGCGTGAAGTTTTGTTTGGTATCAGGATGGTCTATATAATCCACACAATGAACTCATCTAATTCCAGCCATCATGTATCCAACACCACAATTCCACCTCCGTGGCTGCTCCGATAGCCAAAATCATAAGCATTTACGGCAAATAGTACAACAATTGTTAATTAGCACGTAGTATTCAGCACATGTTACGGCACACACCAAAAAATCCATAAAATGCTACGTAATGTCCCCTCTTTTCTCCGCGACTTCTCAGAGTTCCCTCCCCATTTGAAAAAGTCAGCCCGAAGAAGGGCGCATAGATTGATATCGAACAATCCAGTCGTGCTTAGCGGAGGTGAAATCCGGTGCTTACGCAGTCTTAGGTGCGAGGGCATTCCCGAGCACCTTAGTCTGCGTTAGCAACTAGTTCACCGCAGCGTCACGACGTTCGCTATCAATCTATGCGCCCTTCTTCGGGCGTCCCTTATTCAAAAAAACACTTTTTATTATTTTGTATTATATCCATCTGGATTCTGGCTCTGCCATCTCCATGAGTCTTCACACATTTCTTCGAGTCCGCGCTCTGCAACCCATCCGAGTTCTTCTTTTGCCTTCGTTGCATCAGAATAGCAGGTTGCGATATCGCCAGGTCTTCTTGCTTTGATCTGGTAAGGAATCGGTTTTCCACATGCTTTTTCAAATGCATGAACCATATCCAATACGGAATATCCGGTTCCGGTTCCAAGATTGTACACGCATACACCGGCTTTTTCTTCAATCTTCTTAAGTGCTTTTACGTGGCCGATTGCAAGGTCTACAACATGGATGTAATCACGCACGCCGGTTCCGTCATGCGTATCGTAATCGTCGCCGAATACGCCGAGGCACTCCAGCTTGCCGATAGCAACCTGAGTGATATACGGAATCAGATTGTTCGGAATTCCCTTCGGATCTTCTCCCATCAGACCGCTCTTATGTGCTCCAATCGGGTTGAAGTAGCGAAGAAGCACTACATTCCATTCCGGGTCTGCAGTATGCAAATCTGTCAGAATCTGTTCAAGCATCCATTTTGTCCATCCGTATGGATTGGTACAGGTTCCTTTCGGGCATTCCTCTGTGATCGGAATGAATGCCGGATCTCCGTAAACAGTAGCTGAAGAGCTGAAGATAATATTTTTAACGCCATGATTGCGCATCACTTCACAAAGAGTGAGCGTTCCGCCGATGTTATTCTGATAGTATTCCAACGGTTTTGCTACAGACTCACCTACTGCTTTCAGTCCGGCGAAATGAATAACGGAATCTATGCTTTCTTTTGAGAAAATCTCATCCAGCGCAGCTCCGTCCCTGATATCTGCCTGATAGAAAGTTACCTTTTTCCCGGTAATCTTCTCCACACGTCTAAGTGCTTCCTCAGAAGAATTGCATAAGTTGTCCACAACAACTACGTCATAGCCTGCATTTAAAAGTTCTACGCATGTATGACTTCCAATAAATCCAGCTCCACCCGTTACTAAAATTGCCATGATCTAATCCTCCTATATGTTCGAATCATTTCTTCTAAACTTACTATATCATACTTTTCTGAAATAGGGAATACTTTTTACTAAATTTTTCAATTATATTTACTAAAAATATTGGTCGTTTTACTAAACACCCATCCTTTTATATAAGATAAAAGCCCTTGCCGGACAAGCACGGGCTCTCTATCTTTATTTGTACTTATCAATAATCTCACGCATGGTATCCCATTTAGCTTCCATATCCTTAACCAACTTGAACTGAGTTCTGCAGCGATCCAGGTTATGATTTTCGCGATGGATCTTAAAATAAGTATCCCCCTGCAGGTAATCGGTCAGGAAACGCATACCACATTCAAAGGTCATGACCATAGCGCCCGTTGGCATCAGGTCGATTTCCTTCTCTGTCAGTTTGCCTCCACAACCCTCAATAAATCCCTTTGCATAGAGATCGAAGAGTTCCATATCGCAGGAAACTTTCGAAAGATCCTGTTCATCTTCCGTAGCTGTACTCGCTCCGAAACGGATCGAATCACCGAAATCATTCATGGCAAGTCCAGGCATAACCGTATCCAGGTCGATTACACAGATGCCTTTCCTTGTCTTGTTATCAATCATGATATTGTTCAGCTTCGTATCATTGTGCGTAACACGGAGCGGGATCTCTTTCTTTTCCAGCAGATCCGCGAACACATTTGCCAGATGTTCATGCTCCAGAACAAACTGAATCTCCTTCTGTACAGAAGCAGCACGTCCGCATACATCATCTTCCACTGCTTTCTTAAATACCTGGAATCTTGCTTTTGTATCATGGAATCCTTCAATCGTCTCATGAAGCGTTTCTGCCGGATATTCTGCAAGGAGTCTCTGGAAATTACCAAAAGCGACTGCACTCTGATAAAAGTCTTCCGGACTTTCTACCTGATCGTAACTGGTTGCATCCGTAATGAATTTGTAAGATCTCCAGTATTCACCTTCAGAGTCTACAAAATATGGCATATCATCAACGGTACGGATCACATTCAGTGTCTCACGGTCCGGATCCCCTCCGTTTTCAATAATCTTCTTGCGCAGATAAGAAGTCACGTTCAGGATATTCTCCATAAGTTCTATCGGTTTTGTGAAAATGTTCTTGTTCATTCTCTGTAAAATAACCTTGATCGTTCCCATTTCTGCGATTTCAAATGTCAACAGATATGTATCATTAATATGCCCGCTACCATAAGGTCTTTCATCGATCAGCACGCCTTCATACCGGAACTGGCCTATCGCTTCATCAATTTTTCCTTTTCCCATTATGCTTCCCCCCAAAGTTTCTCAGGATAACGTCCTTCTGCCTTCATTTTCTTAATTGCCTGAACTACAACCGGTTTGTCTTCTTTATAAGTCACTCCATACCATTTATCTGCAGAAGCCAGAACTGCAACCGTTGCACGTCCTTCTTCCAGAAGTGTACTTACGACAGCCGGAAGGAAATATTCACACTTCATCGGATTTGATACAAGTCCCTTTTCCAGAAATGCCGGGAATCCAGCCTTGATTTCATCTAGAATGCTGCGTGTGAATCCCCACATATTCATAGACACCAGTGTATCTCCCGGAAGTTCGGTCCATGACGCTCCATCATCTTCAGAATAAGCGATTCCACCGTTTCTCTTCTCAATACGTGTTCTTTCTGTGATGCGTACCAGTTCTCCGGCCTCATTCGTATCACACACTCCACGTGCCACATGACCATTGTCCGTAACCGTATTTTCCAGCTTATATCCTACCATCGTGTAACGATATTTATCATCATCCTCATGAGTTGCAAGATAATCATAGATAACCTGGAACGCATCTCTTCCATAGTAGTCATCTGCATTAATTACAGCGAATGGCCCGTCTATCTCATCGATCGCGCTCAGAACCGCATGAGCCGTTCCCCACGGTTTCACACGTCCTTCCGGCACTTCAAATCCTTCCGGAATATTGTGCAGATCCTGATATACATAAGCAACCTCCATCTGCTCTGCCATACGATTTCCGACAGCCTCTTTAAAATCTGCTTCATTTTCTTTTTTGATAATGAAAACAACTTTTTCAAAGCCTGCGCGCTTTGCGTCAAAGATGGAGAAGTCCATGATGATATGTCCCTGCTCATCTACCGGATCAATCTGTTTGAGTCCACCGTAACGACTTCCCATTCCTGCCGCCATGATTACTAATACTGGTTTTTTCATTTTCCATCTCTCCCTACTTTTATTTTCGTTTTACTTACTTTAACTAAGTCCATAATATAACTTTTTCTCTCTTTCGTCTTTATATAATCAATCTCTAAATTTGTCTTATTATATCCTTATATATAGATTATTTCCGATTATTTGCACATATGTGAAAAATTCATTTGTATTATCTTTTTATCATTTTGCACTATCAGCCACTTATGATTGATTTTTTCCGAGCATTGGTTTAATATACTTATTGAGAATATATATTTCGGTTCAATGACTCTGATTATTTATCATTCGCACCGTCACACTGGAGGCAATATATGGGTTATATTGGCGTACAACTTGAAGATTCCATTCATATTGATGAATTATACACTGTTCATTATTTTGAGTACATGAATAATTTTTCTTTTGCAGGTGAATCCCACAATTTCTGGGAGTTTCTCTATGTAGACAAAGGAGAAGTCGGTGTCATTACGGAAACGACCTACCACCTGCTAAAAAAGGGCGATATTATTTTCCATCAGCCCAATGAGTTCCACGCAGTAAAGGCAACCGGTGATTCTGCCCCCAATCTGGTCGTGGTATCATTTGCATCGAAATCGCCAGCCATGAATTTTTTTGCCGGTAAGATCCTGCGAATTGATGAGTTGGAGCGAAACCTTCTGGCAGATACGATCATCGAAGCAAGAGACTGCTTCGCGTGTCGCCTGGATAATCCGTATCTGCAGCATATGGAAAAGAAAACACCAAATTCTTTCGGGGCAGAACAGATGATACGACTTGATCTGGAGCACCTGCTGATTCATCTGGTCCGCCATAATACCAATCCGATTGTTTTTAAGAAAAATTTTCCAAAACTCCCTCCCAAGTCAACCACAAGCCGGAGCGATACCGAGATTTTCAACCGGGTGGTAAATTATCTGGAAGCCCATATTCACTCGCATGTGACCATAGAGCAGATCTGCCGCGATAATCTGATCGGACGTTCGCAGCTTCAGAAGATTTTCCGCGAAAAATGTTCCAAGGGAGTCATCGAATACTTCTCATCCATGAAAATCGATGTGGCCAAGCAGATGATCCGAACAAATCACATGAACTTCACCCAGATTTCCGAACAGCTCGGTTATACTTCGATTCATTATTTTTCCCGGCAGTTTAAGAAAATCACCGGGATGACTCCTTCCGAATATGCCTCTTCGATCAAGGCCATGGCAGGCGGCAGTTTTGATGATTAACCGAATACACGCAAAACAAAAAGGCTGAATTCCCGGAAAATTTCCCGAGATTCAGCCTTAATATTTTAATTAATCCTGAACGTATGGCATTAAAGCGATATGTCTTGCTCTCTTGATTGCTACTGTAAGAGCTCTCTGATGTTTTGCACAGTTTCCTGTGATTCTTCTCGGAAGGATCTTTCCTCTTTCAGAAACATATTTCTTTAATTTTGCTACATCTTTATAATCGATTTCGTTGTTCTCTTTACCACAGAATACACAAACTTTTTTTCTTCTGCGTCCGCCTCTTCTCTTCATCGGAGAATCTGGTCTGTTTCCTTTTTCGAATGCCATTTTGCACATCTCCTTTCCTAGTTAAAAGGTAATTCCTCATCAATTCCGTCCGGAATATTCATGAAGCCGTCACCAGCATCTACGCTTGGTGCCGGAGCCGGGGCGTTCTGATAAGACTGTGCGCCGCTCGCATTCTTGCTTTCTGCAAATTCCTGCTCCTCAACAACAACCTCTGTTGTATAGACCTTCACACCATCTCTGTTGGTATAGCTTCCGGTCTGGATTCGTCCGCAGACCGTAACGCGCATTCCCTGGCGGAAATAACGTTCTGTAAATTCTGCGCTCTTACCGAAAACAACACAGTTGATAAAATCTGCACTCTGTTCTCCGTCACGCTTGAATCTACGGTCTACAGCCAATGTATATCTTGCAATAGCGAGAGCATTCTCACCTTGTGAATATCTTACTTCAGGATCTCTTGTCAAACGTCCCATTAAAACCACTTTATTCATACGCTGCCTCTTTCTAAGCTTCGTCTTTCACGCATAAATATCTGATTACACCGTCCATGATACGGATTCTCTTCTCAACTTCGCCCGGTGTAGTTGTATCAGATTCGAAGTGGACAAAGTAGTAATAAGCTTCTTTCATTTTCTGGATTTCGTAAGCTAATCTTCTCTTTCCCCATTCATCAACGTCAGTTACGTTACCGCCGAAACGTGTTACAAGTGCTTTCACCTTTTCGATAACTTCTGCTCTGGCGTCGTCTTCGAGTTTTGCGCTGACAACAACTGCTAATTCATATTTGCTCATGTCCTGCACCTCCTTATGGTCTCTGGCTCCCGGATTCGCCGGGAACAAGGATAAAAATAGTATATCACAAGTTGGTATGATACCATAAATCAACACACGTTTCAAGCTTTTTTTCTAATTTCTTTTGTATTTTTCTCCACAAGTTTTCTGGAAACCATCACCTGATGTCCGCATCCCTGGCATTTCAGCCGGAAATCTGCTCCCACACGCAAGATCTCCCACTCCGAGTTTCCGCAGGGATGTGGCTTTTTCATCCGGATGATGTCTCCCACTTCGAATTTTACATCTATAGCCATCTTCTCCTCCTGTTTTTCAATTTTGTTTCCTAATTTTTGACCTCAACCAGCATCCCGTGAACGACTAAACGTTCATCATTATTCGCCTTTGTACAGGTTGAAAGCGTTACAATTTTGGAATCCAGATCCGGTTCCACACCTGTATCGTAAAAGCTGGATTCTTTTGTTATTTGAAGGAATGACCGGAACGCCTCATCATCCGCAAATTCATATGTATAATTCTCAGCTATATCTTTTACAATGCCCGCAGAATAGATCTGATATTTCAGCTGTGCGCCATCCGGAGTATAAATATAAAAGCAAGGATATTTCTTCCAGAACTCTTCACTTTCATATTCATCCAGTTCATTAAACATCGTCCCGTTATTCATATGATGTCCGTAAATAATTGTATTTCTGTCAGTAAAATCCGGATTATTATCCACATTAACGAAAATCGTTCCAACCGTATTCTCATACCCCTTAAACGTCTTCGACAAATATTCACTGTTGTCTTTTCCCTGAACTACCGGATAATTTATAATCGCAGGTTCATCGAAACGAATCCATGCCACGACGTCCGGGTTGATTTCCTTCAACGCGTCAAAGTCCACCTGATAACGATCCGCTTCCTCTTGATCAATGCTCACAACCGTTTTCTCAATTTCGTCATATTCTGCTTCTCCTTTGTGATATCCATAATAAATATCAAACAACTGATAAGCTGAGTATGCAAAAACTGCCAGAGCAATAATCAAAATGATCTTGCTGATAACTCCAGCCGCCTTTGAGCCTTTACTGTGCCGTTTCCTTGGGCCTCTTCTGTGCGTTTTCTTTTTGTGTCCCGTGCTTTTTCCAGCCATATGCTCTGATTGCATTTCTTTTTCCTGTATGCCGGTATGCTCCGCATACTCTTTTTTCGGACGTTTTCTACGCTGTTCTTCGTTCATTCCTTCCGGGCGTCTTTTCGGGCGTTCATTCATCATACCTTCCGAATGTTTTCGCCGACGTTCTTCTCCCGCTCCTTCCGGACGCTTCCTACGACGTTCTTCTCCTGCCCCTTCCGGACGCTTCCTACGACGTTCTTCTCCTGCTCCTTCCGGACGCTTCCTACGACGTTCTTCTCCTGCCCCTTCCGGACGCTTCCTACGACGTTCTTCTCCTGCCCCTTCCGGACGCTTTTTTCTATTTTCTTTCTGTATATCTTCTTTTTTTATTTCCCTATTTTTTTCTTCTTCCATTACTGCCTCCCGGGAATCTTGTTATAACCAGAAGTATAACACACTTTTTAGACTTTTTTAATAAGAAGTTTATTGATTCCACAGAAAGTCTGTGTAAAATAATAATATACCTTTTACCACAACACTACTATAAAGATTGGATGATTAGAAATGAAAGAAAAATTTATGCGTTTTATGTATGGTCGCTATGGGGTCGATTCTTTTGGAAGATTTATGATGTGGACCGGAATTATCATGTTTCTTCTTTCCGGCTTTTTTCGATGGAACTTTTTGTACTATCTGGCGTTGGTAATACTTATTTATACTTATTTCAGAATGTTCTCCAGAAACATTTACAAGAGATCCTCCGAGAATCAATCTTTTCTGAAAGCGACCGCAGGCATTCGGAACTTCTGGTGGAACCAAAAAAAACTTTTCAAGCAGCGTAAGACGCATCATATCTATAAATGTCCTTCCTGCAAACAGAAAATCCGTGTTCCAAGAGGAAAGGGCAAGATTGAAATTCGCTGTCCGAAATGTCAGACTACCTTTATTAAACGCAGCTGATATTCTTAATTTCAATACATAATTTAAGGGAGCATATCACATGCTCCCTTAATCTATATATTTTCGGCATCATTCTGTTGATATTTCGTTTTGTTTCTTTCTGAAATATCATTATATCACTACAGATTTTTTTGCTTCAACTCTTTTCCCCATTTTCGTATAGATATGTTATACTTATGCATAGCGTTGCCTTACACCATTGGTGTATTGCGCAAAAACACAAAAAAGGAGATTTTATATGAAAAAAGGAAATTGGAAAGCACTTCTTCCGATCGGAGTCTTCCTGATCATGTATCTAGGCCTGGGAATTCTTTTTGAATACGGGCTGCATATCACAATGGGCTTCTATAATATTCCCATAGTAGTCTGTTTTCTGGCTGCTCTTCTGGTCGCCTGCCTTCAGAATCCAAAACTGAGTTTTGATGAAAAGCTGAAGGTCATGGCAAAAGGAGTCGGGGATAAGGATATCATCACTATGATTCTTATTTTCATGACCGCCGGAATTTTTGTCGGTGTTGTCGGCAGAAGCAGTGCTGAAAGCGTTGCCTATTTTCTGCTTTCACTGATTCCCGCGCGCTATGCAGTTATTGTACTTTTTATAGTCAGCTGTTTTGTATCTCTTGCCATGGGAACCTCCGTCGGAACGATCACTTTAATCACACCGATTGCTCTCGCCGTAGCTGAAGGTTCCGGTTTTGCCGCACCACTCTGTATCGGTTCTGTCATGAGCGGTGCCATGTTCGGTGACAACCTATCTTTCATTTCCGATACCACGATCGCCGCCTGCAATGGACAGGGCTGTGAAATGAAAGACAAATTCCGTGCCAATTTTGCCATTGCCCTTCCTGCGGCGTTAATCACTCTGTTCGTGTTCTTTATCCGCACCTCAGGGCATGCAGGATCTACGAATTTTCATACCGATTACAACCTGATCCAGGTTATTCCTTATCTGCTCGTCCTGATTGGTGGAATCATCGGTATCAATGTATTTGTTGTCCTTTTGATTGGCATTGCATCCGGCTCCGTCATCATGCTCGCGACAGGCACCACAAAGGCCACAGAACTTCTGAGCCACATGGGAGACGGTGTTTCCAGCATGTATGAGACTACCATGGTCGCTATCCTCGTTGCCACCCTCTGTGCTCTGATTCACGAATACGGAGGATTCACCGCCCTTCTCGGTCTGGTCAAACGCATATTCAAAAGCAGGAAAAGCGGAAAGCTTGGCATAGGGCTTCTTGTTGGTGCAATGGACATTGCCACCGCAAATAATACCGTGGCAATCGTCATGGCTAACCCGATTGCGCGCGAAATGGCTAAAGATTATCAGATCTCTCCCCAAAATGCCGCTTCTATACTGGATACATTTTCCTGCGTCTTCCAGGGGATTATCCCATACGGTGCACAGATGCTTGTGGCAATCTCGGCAGCTGCAGGACTAGGATATGAGATTTCAGCATTTGACATTATGCCGAATCTTTATTACCCCTATCTTCTGCTGATCAGTTCCCTGGTGTTTATCTTTCTTGTTCCGGAACGGGATACAAATAGATAACGGATTGCACAAAATTTCAAAATAGGATTGCATTTTGTTTCAAAATCTGTTTATCTATTAAGTAGAATACATATTAATTTCAACTTAGCGAGGTGTAGAAAAATGAAACCTATCAAAGAAGGAAAAGTCCGTGAGATTTATGATAACGGCGATAGCCTGATTATGGTTGCAACAGACCGTATCAGTTGTTTTGATGTGATTTTGAACAACACAGTGACCAAGAAAGGAACTGTTCTGACTCAGATGTCCAAATTCTGGTTTGATCTGACTCAGGATATTCTTCCAAACCATATGATTTCTGTAGATGTAAAGGATATGCCGGAATACTTCCAGCAGCCACAGTTTGACGGTAACAGCATGATGTGCCGTAAACTGAACATGCTCCCGATTGAATGTATCGTGCGTGGATATATCACCGGAAGTGGCTGGGCAAGCTATCAGGAAAACGGAACCGTATGCGGAATCAAACTTCCGGAAGGTTTAAAAGAATCCGATAAACTTCCGGAACCTATTTACACACCATCTACCAAAGCCGAGATCGGTGACCATGATGAAAATATTTCTTATGAACAAAGTATTACTCATCTGGAAAAATATTTCCCGGGAAAAGGGGAAGAATATGCCGCAAAGCTTCGTGACAACACTATTGCACTTTATAAGAAATGTGCAGATTATGCACTAAACCGCGGAATCATCATTGCAGACACCAAGTTTGAATTCGGTCTGGATGAAGAAGGAAATCTGGTGATCGGTGATGAGATGCTGACTCCGGATAGCTCTCGTTTCTGGCCTGCTGAAGGATATGAACCAGGCCATAGTCAGCCCTCCTTCGACAAACAGTTTGCCCGCGACTGGCTGAAAGCGAATCCGGATAATGACTGGACTCTTCCGGATGAGATTGTTCAGAAAACAATCGATAAATATTTGCAGAGCTACGAAATGCTTACAGGCAAAACACTTTAATATATAAGAAACATTACGAGAATCTTCCCACTGTAACATAATATGGAAGATTCTCGTATTTTTACACCAATAAAAGGAGGTTCTTGAATCATGTCAGATACGCACATTTCCTCTCTCTATGAATACAGACAACATGGAACGCTGGAATTCCCTTATGTTGTCTATCATTTTCAAATTCCGGTTTCCCTGTATTCCTGCCCTATGCACTGGCACGATGAGATGGAATTGATGTTTGTTCAGAGCGGATGCTGTACCGTTACACTGAACAAAGTGCCTTTTACTGTCCACACAGGGGATATCGTGCCAATCCTTCCCGGGATGCTGCACGCCATTGAACAACTCCATGAAGAAACCTGTGAGTACTTCAGTATTTTATTTGATCTAAAGATGTTGGGGCAAGATTCGCCTTCCGACTACTGTTACACTACATATATAAAGCCTTATCTGGACGAGCAGATTTCCCTTCCTTTCCGGATTCCTTCCAACCATCCACAACACGACCGGATTTCCGAGATACTGACTTCCCTTACACAGACTATCTCCGAGTCCTCCCATGGATACGAACTATTCGTGAAGTCTCAGCTTTACCGGATTTTCTGGCTGTTCGAATCACTGGAAGGGCGAACATTACATGCTCCTCCCGACCATTCACAGCTCACCCAGATTAAAAAGATAAAAGAACTACTTCTTTTTATCCACTCGAATTATGCGAGTCCCTTGTCTCTTAAGGGAGCCGCTGATTTCTGCGGCTACAGTGTCTCTTATTTTACAAAGTTCTTCAAGTCATTTACCGGAATGACCCTGGTTGAATACATGAACCATTATCGTCTGGAAAAAGCGTGCGAACTGCTTCTTACCACCGATTTAAGCGTGATTGAAATTTCTGAAAATACCGGTTTTGAAAATCACTCATATTTCATCCGGTTATTTCGCAGGCAATATCAGATGACACCTTTGAAATACCGCCGATCAAGTGACAGAAAGGAGCAATTATGTCAGGAACCATCTCTCAGCAGGTAGACAATACTTTAAAAGAGCTCGGCTCTCATGGATCCTTTGAACTACCAGTAGAAACCTACACCGACAACTGCGAGATCTTCCGTTCTCTCTACCTGCACTGGCATGAAGAAATGGAATTTATCTTCATCGAATCCGGAAGCGGACTGGTACGGTTAAACCGAGAGGCACTCCGTGTCAGAGAAGGTGATCTGCTGATTGTGAACCGTGGGGTCCTGCATTCCATGAAAACGGATCCACGCCACATCCTCTACTATAAAAGCATTGTTTTTGATCTGAGTTATCTTGCAGGAACCGCCGGGGACTTATGTCAAGAGCGTCTAATCGCTCCGCTGGCGGCAAATCAGGCGGAATTTGTTCATCGTATCACGCCGGATGTCTCCGGCTACGACCGCCTTATGGAGATTTTCGGTCAAATCCACTCTTGCCTTGACAAAAAGGAACCTTATTATTATGTACGTCTCAAGGCACTATTCTACGCATTTTTCTATGAAATGCTCGCAGGAAATTACATCATCACCTCAGACCACGCTGAGCAGAATAAGAGTCTTTCTTCTATAAAAAATGTGCTGGACTACATCAACTCACATTACAATGAACCGTTGAATGCCAAAGAACTGGCAGGGCTTTCCAACTACAGCGAATACTATTTCATGAAACTATTCCGCCAGTATACCGGAAAAACTCTGATTGAATATATCAATGACCTGCGTCTGGAAAAATCAAAGACGCTTCTTCTGCATTCCGATGACTCCGTCACAGAAATCGCGCTGGAATGCGGATTTAACAACACAAGCTACTACATCAAGAAATTCCAGCAGGCAAACGGAATCTCTCCCCACAAATTTCGCAAGAACATGTCATAACAGAACAATTTTGTTGTATTTTTCACCTTTCAGGGCGTGCTATAGTCTATACATACACAGTAAACAGACATTTACCCCTGAAAGGAGATACAACAATGAAATCATTAGAAAATTTAATTTTTGACATGTTTGGAAAAGACTGTTCACAGTGTTCAGATGAAGAAATTTACCATGCATTATTAGTTTATACAAAAAAAGCACTTTCTGAGAAAGGCTATCAGGATGGCAAAAAGAAAATTTACTATATTTCTGCAGAATTTCTGATTGGAAAGCTGCTTTCCAATAACCTGATCAATCTCGGTATTTATGATGAGGTTGCAAAATTCCTTGAAGAAAATGGCAAATCTATTTCAAAAATCGAAGAAGTGGAACCGGAGCCATCTCTCGGAAACGGTGGTCTTGGACGACTGGCGGCATGCTTCCTTGACTCCATCGCCACACTTGGACTTCCGGGTGAAGGAATCGGTCTCAATTATCACCTTGGACTTTTCAAGCAGGTATTCGAGAACCACCTGCAGAAAGAAACTCCAAATCCATGGCTGACAGACGAAAGCTGGTTAACACCGACCGGCATTTCCTATATGGTTCCTTACCGCGGCTTTATGCTCAAATCATCTTTATATGACATTGATGTAGCCGGATATCAAAACAAATCCATCCGTCTGCGCCTCTTTGATATCGACATCGCAGAGGAAAGTATTGTCGGCGATGGAATTACATTTGACAAAAATGATATTCTCCACAATCTGACCTTATTCCTCTATCCGGATGACAGCGACGATGCCGGAAGAAAACTGCGGATCTACCAGCAGTATTTTATGGTCAGCAACGCTGCACAGCTGATCCTCGATGAAGCAGTAAGTAAAGGATGTAACCTGCACGATCTTGCGGACTATGCTGTTGTCCAGATCAATGATACACATCCAAGTATGATCATTCCGGAATTCATCCGTCTCCTTACCGAAAGGGGAATTGAATTCGAGGAAGCCTGCGATATCGTGACACACGTATGTGCTTACACCAACCACACGATTCTGGCCGAAGCACTGGAGAAATGGCCAATCAGCTATCTGGAAGAAGTTGTTCCTCACCTGATGCCGATCATCCGCCGCCTGGATGAACGTGTCAAGATGCAGTATCCGCAGGAAGCCGTTGCCATCATCGACAAAAACAATCTGGTTCATATGGCACATATGGATATTCATTATGGATTCTCAATTAACGGTGTGGCTGCGCTTCATACGGAAATCCTGAAAAGCAGTGAATTAAAAGCTTTTTATGATATTTACCCGGAAAAATTCAATAATAAAACCAACGGAATCACTTTCCGTCGCTGGCTGCTTCACTGCAATCATGCACTGAGCGATTATATTTCCAGCCTGATCGGTACAGATTATAAGAAAGATGCCTCCGCTCTCGAGAACCTTCTGAAATACAAAGAAAACGAAGATGTTTTAAATACACTTCTTGAAATCAAAACAAATGCGAAGAAAGTATGCAAAGACTTTATTCTGGAAAATACCGGTGTCGAAATTAACGAAAACAGCATCTTCGACATTCAGATCAAACGTCTGCATGAGTACAAACGCCAGCAGCTGAATGCTCTGTACATCATTAATAAATATCTGGATATTAAGGCAGGCAACAAACCCGAACAGCCAATCACTTTCATTTTCGGCGCAAAGGCTGCTCCGGCTTATGTAATTGCAAAAGACATTATTCATCTTCTCCTCTGCCTGCAGGAGCTGATTGCAAACGATCCGGAAGTTGCTCCATACATAAAACTCGTTATGGTGGAAAACTACAATGTAACCGCTGCCGAAAAATTAATTCCGGCCTGCGATATTTCCGAACAGATCTCACTTGCATCAAAAGAAGCGAGCGGAACCGGAAATATGAAGTTCATGCTGAACGGTGCTGTCACACTCGGAACCATGGATGGTGCAAATGTAGAGATCAGCGATCTTGTAGGCCCTGAGAACATTTATATCTTCGGAGAATCAAGCGAGGCTGTGATTGAGCACTATGCAAAGAGTGACTACAATGCTTACGCAATCTACTCTTCTGACGAACGCATCAAGACATGTGTGGATTTCATCGTTGGAGACGAAATGAAAAAGATTGGAAATGAAGAAAACCTGACCAGACTTCACGATGAGCTGGTTCACAAAGACTGGTTCATGACCCTTCTTGATTTCAACGATTACACCGAAACCAAAGAACGCATGCTCGCCGATTACAGCGACAGAACTGCATGGGCCAAAATGATGTTGGTAAATATTGCGAAAGCCGGATTTTTCTCATCTGACAGAACAATTGAACAATATAACAAAGATATCTGGCATTTGAACTAAGAAATGCAAAGCAGCGCGGATCCTACTGAATGTGTTTTACACGGATCCGCGCTTGTTATTGTTCGTTTTAATAATCTGACAAATTCTCGTCAAATCACTGGCACAGGATCCCCGATTTTGATACAATACAATTATAATCGGGAGGTACTACTATGCTATTTTCGGATAAATTGAATTTTCTAATGAATCTCACACAGACTTCAAACAAAGAACTTGCGGCCGCCATTTCGGTGGATCGCTCTTTGATCAGCCTTCTTCGCACAGGAAAACGAGGAATGCCTCGAAACCGCGAGCACATTTCACGTATGGCTTATTTCTTTTCCAAACACTGTGTAGCTGACTTTCAGCGTCATGCGCTTTCTGAAATGCTGGAGCAGAGTATTCTGCGTTCTTCCATGCCCTCATCTGCGTTGGCTGAATATATCTTTAAATGGCTTTCCGATGATTACGATATTGTTGAAAATACACTGAGCAGGATATCTCACACTCCGGCTGTCCCTGAACCAAAACACAACATTTCAGCATCGAACCACATTTCGTCTTCTAATGATGAAACAGAATATTTTTATGGCAACAGCGGAAAAAGAGAAACCATTCATCGATTACTCGGCCTCATGCAAACGCTTGAGCAACCTTCTACGATTCTGTTTGCTTATGACAACAATCTGGAATAGCTGTTCGAGGACTATTCCTTCACCCTTGAACTTCAGTCCAGCTTAATGGAAATTATCACCAGAGGCTTCACGATATGCCAGATCATGCCATCTATCAATTATATGAATCGTTATGTCGAATCTCTGCGTTACTGGCTTCCGCTTTATGTAACAGGCCAGACGAAGGTATATTATTATCCCCGACTGCGCGATAATCTGTACCGTCATTCCATGATCGTTTTGCCCGGTCATTTTGCAATCTTCTCTACGTGTGTCGGGATGACAAGCAACCCAATCACACTACTTACCACCAATCCGTCTCTCGTTTACGCATACACCGGACAGTATAACGATTATCTGTCCCTCTGCCAGCCGGCACTGACTGTACACAACACTTTGGAAGAACTTATGGATTGTTTTGAGGATTTCTTTTCACAGCCGGGATCCATCGTCCAGAAAGTCTTTCCTATTTCAGCAACTACAATCCCGAGAGAGATTCTGGAACAGCTTCGAGATAAGACCGATCATGTATTATGGAAGACTGCTTATGAAAAGAATTTAAACGAACTATCCTCTTTTGAAGAGCATTTGAAGCATACCCCTTTTATCGACATATGCGAGCTGTCCGACCCGAAGGATATTCGTTCCGGGATGATTCCGATTGCAGCGCCTTACAAAACATACGACGGGCAGTCTATGTATACCCCGGAAACCTATGTGCTTCATTTAAAGAACATTCTTCGCTTGATGGATACCTATGAAAATTACTATTTCATTCCTTCTAAACCGGACACCAGACATGATTACAATCTCTTCGTCAAAAAAGAAGGAATGGCTCTTCTTGTCCGCAATACTGCTCCGACGCTGATCATAGAGCTGAAAAGACCGGAAATCGTAACCGCCTGCCGTGAACATCTTCTGCGTATGGCGGAACAATACTGCGACGGCATGCAGCGTACGAAAGCCCGCATGCAGATCAACGCCCTGATTCATGATCTTCAGGAATAAAGAAACGACCGGTTTTTGCCAAATTATAAGAAAAGAAAAAAACAGATTGACTCCCGGCATTCTCCGGTACTATAAGAGTTGTATTAAACAAAGGCGTTTTGCATAATTATGCAAAGCGCCTTTTCTATTAGGAATTACAAAGGAGGAGGAGAATTATGCAGGAAATGGATCTTTACAGGCACACCGATACGGTAAACGAACTGCTCGCCCGGTATGGTGTCAAGTTTGGTATTTATAAAAATAACGTATTCCATGAGCGAGAATTTCATCCAGCGTTACTGCTTTGACGCAGATGATATGAATTCCATTTATTCCAATCTGATGCGCGCGTACGACAATGGCATCACATTGCGCGAATCCATCGGAAGCGAAACACTTTCTTATATTCAGCTTGCAGTTTATGAGCTGAACAAGGCGCGCGTTTCACAGTCACCGCTTATCGAGCTTCAAAAAGTCATGGACAATATCCTCGCGTTCTGGGGTATTGCAGATGATCCGGCATTTTCGTAAAGACACGCTCTCATGGCGGTTTTGTCCGGAAGGGAGACGAAATCGGTCAGATCGTCGATCCACTGCAGGGCATCCTGAACTTTATGTCCAAGCAGCACATCATTCGCTACAACGGAAAGAACGGATATCTCTCACAGGTCATCGAAAGCGAGGACTTTATACCGGTGCGGGCGGCGGATGCAGGTTTCTTTGAGTCTTTCGTAAAAGCCGGTGATGAAATCAAAAAAGGGCAAGTTCTTGCACGGATCCATGATCCATATCTTGGCACGGTGCGCAGCACACTTTGCGCTCCGGTGCATGGGACAGTCGCTTTTGTCCACGATGAGGCAATGACTTATGAACATACCGCTGTTCTTAAACTGATTCGGGAGGAACGTTAATCACCGCTTCTTGCACTTCCTTCTCTCTTCTGCTATAGTGATAGGAAGAAATGGAGGCACAAAAGATGAGTTATTCAATGTATGAACTGCTATGGTTTTTTATTCTGTATTCCCTGGCAGGATGGACGCTTGGCACAGCCGCGGCTGCTGTAAGAGAGAAGAAGTTTGTCGATATCGGTTTTCTGTTCGGTCCCTACTGTCCGTCCTACGGTATCAGCGCCCTACTATTTGCGGTCTTTCTGTCGGAGCTGAAAAATAATCTGTTCTTCCTGTTTCTGGGAGGAACCGTCCTTTCTTTCTTCGTAACGATTGGAACCGGTTTTGTCTTAGAACGTATTTTCCATAGAAAATGGTGGGACTATTCCAGAAAGCGTTTCCAGTTCGGAGGCTACGTCACACTTCCTTACACAGTTCTCTGGGGACTGATCGCTGTATTCTGCGTTTCATTTGCCAATCCGCTTCTTACAGATCTGATGCATCTGATCCCAAGAAGCATCGGCGAACTGATCTTGATCATAGCCGGAATCATTCTCGGCATTGACCTGATCGGAACCATCAGCGGCATTCTGACCGTGCGCTCCCGTGTAAATAAAGCGTCTATTGTATACAGGATTTCTGAAGACCTCCAGAATGCAGCGGACACACTGGGAGAAGATCTGACCGGCTGGACACTGAAGCATCTGAAAAAAGCCTATCCGAATCTGGACGAAAAAGCTCTGCTGCAGGCGAAACTTGAGAAAGAACGTGAACTGGAAGCAGCCAAAGAGAAAGCCGGCGTATTTGCCGTTGGATGCTCGTTCTATAAACTGGTATGCCTGTTCTTTCTCGGGGCTTTCCTGGGGGATATCACCGAAACCATCTTCTGTCTGATCACTGCCGGGAAACTAATGAGCCGAAGCAGTGTGGTTTATGGCCCGTTCAGCATTGTCTGGGGACTCGGATGCGTGCTGCTTACAGCCATTTTATATCAGTACCGGACCCGCAGCGACAGCTATATTTTCGTATTCGGCACTATACTCGGCGGGGCCTACGAATACATCTGCAGTGTCTTCACTGAGATTGTTTTCGGCACGGTATTCTGGGACTACAGCCATATCCCGTTCAATCTGGGTGGCCGAATCAACCTGCTGTACTGCTTTTTCTGGGGTATCGCCGCCGTTGTGTGGCTGAAAATCCTCTACCCGCTGTTCTCAGGCTGGATTGAAAAGATTCCGAAGAAAATCGGCGTAACTTTGACTTGGGTGATGATTGTCTTTATGATTTTTGATATGATCATGTCCGGGCTTGCGATGGCGCGCTATTCCATCCGGCAGACCGAAGGTGTGAAAGCATCGACAGGGCTCGAATATTTTCTGGATGAACATTTCCCAGATGAGCGAATGGAACGGATTTATCCAAATGCAATTATTGTTGAATAGAATTAAGGCTGCCAAACGGCAGCCTTTTGCATGTATCATATTCGCTTATCCCTTCACAGACCCTCCCATCATTCCGGAAATCAGATATTTCCTGAACAGCATAGCTGTGAGCGCCGGTGGAATCAATGCGGTCATTCCGGCCGCGGCAATCAATCCATATTGAATAGAGTCTTTCGTCATAAATTCCGACACAACAATCGCCATCGGCTTTGTCTCCATGGATGAAGCCAGAATAAGCGGTATCTGAAACTGACTCCATGTATTCAAAAACATAATCAATGTCACGGAAAGAATAATCGGGCGGGAAAGAGGTAAGATGATCCGGAAAAATGCCGCTCCTCTTCCACATCCATCTATCATAGCTGCCTCTTCCAGCTCTTTTGGAATCGTCGCAAAATAGTTGGATATCAGCCATGAAGCCATCGGCAGATAGGAACTGACATACACCATGCTGAGCCAGAAAATATGATCCAGCATTTTTCCTGCTGCAAACATACGATAAAGGGGAATGATCGTTGCCATTACCGGAATCACCATCGTGATCAGGAAAAGATTCTTGATCACCTTTCTCCCCTTGAACTCCATCCTGCTTAAAGCATAGGCACTCATCATTGCAATCGGGATTCCAATAACGAGTGTAATACCTACTGCCCTCATCGAATTATACATTCCTTTAAAAAACGCATTCCCTCTTCGACTTCCTGAAAACAATTCTACATAATTAGCAAATGTAATACTCTCCGGCAGCATTTTAGAAGTCGGAGCAAAAATCGCATAATCCGGTGTAACAGATATCATGAATGTCCAGACGAATGGGCCGACTGTAAATATCAGAAACAGAATCGTTGCCAGAAAGTACCCTGCTCTTTTTACATATTTCACTAGTATTCCACCTCCTTATTCAGGCTGCGCAAGTAGAATACTCCAAGAATCAACGCAAAAAACATGACGATATAGGTCATGGCACTTCCTTTTCCAAAATTCAGGAACGTAAATGTCGTAAGATAGCTCTCCATCAATATATTTTTCCCCAGATCGCTATATCCTGAAAGTGCAACAATTTCATCAAATACATTGATCGCTGTTACGGATGTCGATGTGATACCCACCGCAATAAACGGTCTCATGAGAGGCATAGTAATATATCTGAAAGTCATTCCCAGTGTTCCGCCGTCCATCTTAGCCGCCTCATAAAAGTCCACCGGAATCGACTGTCTTCCCGCCAGACAAACCAAGGCCATAAAAGGAATGCTCCTCCAGACCACCACAATGGAAATCACCAGCAGAAGCGTCCATCTCGATCCAAGAAATTCGATTGGTTTACTAGTGGTCCCAAGGCCTATCAAAAGTTTATTCAAGAATCCATATCCGGAGAAAAATACAAACTTCCACAATACTCCATTTACATACGGCGGCAACGCCCATGGCAATATAGACAATGATAGCAAAATGCCTGACCATTTCACATCTACATTCAAAAATGATGCCACAAGATATCCGATCAAAGTAGTAAAGACCACAACAAAGACCAGAATAAATATCGTATTCTGCATACTGTACCAGAATGAGTCCGACTGAATTATATCAAGATAATTCTTGATTCCCACAAAATGGATATCTCCCGGGGCCGTCAGTTTCCATTTCTTTAAACTATATGAAAATGTCGCAATAATCGGATAAAATACTAATACACCCATGATGAGAATCATGGGTGTTAGTAAAAGATAAGGTAATATCTTTTTTTTCATTATTTATTTCCTAACTATTCGTTAATTAACTTTTCCAGCGCTGTTTCCATTTCATTGAAAGCTTCTTCTGCTGTAAGTTCGCCGAGTGCCATTTTGTTGATTGCATTATACATTGCACTGCTCATTTCTGCATAGTAAGAAGGTACACCGTTCGGGAACGGAGAAGCGATCAACTGTGCCTGTTCCAGCATTGCTCCCGCATTCTGAATCGTTCCGTCATTGATCAGTTCTTCCAAAACCGAATTACGTGTTGGAATTGCACTATTTGTTTCATTTAACTGCTTCTGCATATCAGCAGAGGTATACCATTCCACAAATTTCTTTGCAGCTTCTTTGTGTTCTGAAGTTTTTGTTACACCAATAGCCTCCGGCAATGCCATTGTCTGCGTTGCTTTTGCATCTTTTCCCGGGACAAGAATCGGCGCGATCTCACCGACAACGCTGCACTCTTCTTCATTATTTGTTCTGGATACAAAAGAAGTCGGTCCGGTCAGAAAGCTTGCGCTTCCGGAGCAAATACGTTTGTAAGCATCCATTCCTGAAGATGTCTTGTCTTCCGGTGCAACCAGCTCTTCCTTTACAAGCGTTTCCATATACTTAAGAGCTTCCATTACGGATTCTTCGTTGAAGGTTCCGTCTTCGTTCCATACAACGCCGTTCATGGTATAGGCAAGCCACATCAGGCATGTTGATGTCTTTTCTTCCGCATTTAAAGCGATTGCAAACGGATACTCTGCCGTTCCGGTAGATTTCAAAGTTCTGCAGGCTTCCAATACGTCATCCCATGTCTGCGGCTCCTCAGTGATACCGGCCTCTTCAAACTGTTTCGTGTTGTAGTATGAAAGACGATAGTCATTTGCATATGGTATCGCCAGGACTTGTCCGTCTTTTGTAAATGTCTCAAGAGTAGGCATGTCTGCTTTGTCCGCATCTGATACTTCCAATGGTTCCAGCCAGTCTGCCGCATAGAACTCTCCTACCCAGGACCAATCAACCTCTACTACATCCGCTGCGCATTGTCCTGCTGATGATGCAGTCGCCAGTTTTTCGCGGATATCATCCCATCCCACTTCAGAAATCTCAACTTCAATTCCGGTTTCCTCTGTGAAAGCCGCAAGCTGATCGTCCGTCGGGATTGCCCAATCCGGTGCCATAAAGGTAATCGTTTCTTTGGCTGTTCCTTCCTCTTCTTTTTGTTCACTGTCACCACTTCCGCTCTTTCCGCCACATCCGGTAAGCATGACACCAATCATCGAAGTGATCAACAGTATGCTCATTAGTCTTTTTTTCATAATTTCATCCTCCCATAGACTATGGTACTGTAAAGTTTTACAGTCCTATTTTTCTTTAAAACCTTATATTTTCAAGGATTTCATCACTTTTTACGAATAAAAAAGCAATGACCCCCCTTTTTCATGTATAATG
>NZ_JBQHUC010000021.1:0-51059 GCF_052065395.1 Bariatricus sp. HCP28S3_F11
ACATTATACCAGAAAAAGGGAGGTCAATGCTCTTTTTATTTGCATTCTCCCATAAAATCAAGGTTTTTATTGAATTTTGGGACAAAAAAACAGGTAGTTTTTGACACTACCCTATACCGTAAGGAGGGAAAAACATGAAAAAGAGAACAAGAATGCTTGCAGGACTTCTTGCAGCAGTGCTCGTAGTCGGATCTATGGTCGGCTGCGGCGGAGGAGAAAAGAAGGAATCCAGTGGTGGAGAAGGCGGAAGTACCGGATCAGGCCAGGTATTTACCTACAGTACTAACAGCGTTGTAGTTGGTCTTAATCCGATCATGAATACGACTGCACCGGATAATGAAGCACACAATATTCTTTGTGAGCCACTGGTAAGAAAGGTAACAAAAGAAAACAATACTTATGATGTGATTCCTGCAGCAGCAGAAAAGTGGGATGTAAGCGAAGACGGTATGACTTATACATTCCATCTTCGTGAAGGAATGAAATGGAGTGATGGAGAGCCATTTACAGCAAAAGATTATGAATATACTCTGAAGTTGATGGCAAATCCAGACACAGCAGCAGTAAATGCATGGTTATTCGACGGCATTATCCAGAATTTTGGTGAAGCACTTTACAGCAATGGCAAGACAGCTGATGAGATTGCGGTAAAGGCAATTGATGATACAACACTGGAAATCACAATTACACATCCGGCATCTTATTTTGTAGAATTACTTGCAGACCTCTTCCCTGTAAGACAGGACAAATATGAAGAGTGGGGTGAGACTTATGGATCATCTGCAGATAAGACTGTTTACAGTGGACCGTTTATGGTGGAATCATGGAGCCAGAATACAGAGCTTGTTGCGGTGAAGAACCCGAACAACTGGAATGCAGAAAACATCAAGCTGGATAAAATAGTACAGAAAGTTATCCAGGAATCTGCAACAGCAGTACAGGCATTTATCAATGGCGAAATCGATGTAGTATCTACATCTGATGCGAACTGGGGCAAGATGATCAATGAAGCAGGTAATGCAACAGAGAACATCGTTCCGAACAGTGCTCCGGAATTCTTAATGTTCAACCTGTCAAATGAATATCTTTCTAACACAAAGATTCGTCAGGCACTTTCAGTTGCATTTGACCGTCAGGAATTTGTTGATACACTTCGTGATGGAAAAGCGCTTCCGATTTACTCTATGATGCCAGACACAATGAGGGTTGGGGATACACCGTATACAGAAATGGTTGATGGACAGAACTATTTTGTAAAAGAACTGCAGGCAGAAAATCCGGATCCGAAGAAGCTTCTTGAGGAAGGTCTTGCAGAACTTGGAAAACCGGCAGATCCGTCACAGGTAACGATTCGTTATGCGAGCCGTGGAACGACAGAACTTTCTAAGAAGATGGCTGAATGGTATAAACAGATCTGGGAATCAACACTTGGAATCAATGTACAGATCGACATGATGGAATGGAACATCATGTGGGAAAAAATTGATGCCGGCGATTATGATATCGCAGTAGGCGGATGGGGACCATATTATAATGAACCAAGTGCTCTTCTTTCTCTGTTTGATCCGGTAAATGGATACTTCAACAGTTCTAAGACTGGATGGGATAATGAAGATTCAGCTAAATTCAAAGAGCTTTGCGATACAGCAACCAATACGGTTGATGATAAAGAAAAAGCACAGCTGTATCTGGAGGCAGAAAGACTGCTTGTAGAAAATGCAATTATTGCTCCTGAATATCTGGAAGAAAGCCCGACATACGTAGCAAACTATGTAAAGAATTACAATGTATCTACAAATGGACATATTAACTGGGCAGAGGTATCAGTAGAAAAATAACAGGATGTTTTCTGGCATCCGATAGATGTGGGGAACAATCTTTTGGTTGTTCCCCATTTTTTGAAAGTACGAGAGGAGATGAAAGTAAAATGTACCTGATTAAAAATGGAACAGTGCATGTTGGAAATGGAGAAGTCCTCGTGGATTGTGATATACTTGTTGATGGAAAGAGAATCCGAAAAATCGGAAGCGGTCTTGAAGAAGCAGGAGCAGAGATCATTGATGCATCCGGCTGTGAAGTATTTCCGGGATTTATTGACCCGGTATCGGCAGTAGGCGGAATGGGGATGCCTTCCCGCCATCTGGATAACGATGAACATTCCGATCCGATTACACCGGAAATGAATCTGAAATACAGTATTGATCCGGATGAGGTGAATGCTCAGGAATTTTACAGAAGCGGAATTACCACGATCGGGGTTGCGCCGGCGAACAGTAATGTGATGGGCGGACAGATCGCTGTGTGCAAGACCGCACCGCAGAAAATGAAAGAACGTATCGTGAAAGAACATGCAGGACTTAAATGCAGTGTAACGGGAAGTGTTAAGGAAACTTATGGGAAGAACAGTCAGGTCCCGATGACAAAAATGGGAATTTTCTTCCTCCTTCAGGAAGCACTTCGCACGGCACGCGCGACAGAAAAGGAAAAGAGAACTGAAAAACAGAACGTGATCTGCAGCGTATTTGATGAGCAGAGCATGCAGGTATTTGTAGCAGCTTCTACAAAAAATGAGATTGACGGAATTCTTCACATGATGAAGGACGAAAAAGTACAGATCAATCTGGTAGACGGATTCTGTTTTGAAGATTCACTGAAAGAAATCAAAGAACAGAAAGTAGGAATTATCCTGGGGAATGTGAACAATATGTCCCAGATTGCAAAGAACAGAATGGATCTGAGTAAATTGAAGGATCTGGTTGAGAATGGGAACCGGATTGCATTTACGAATTCATGCGGTGGATATTCAGAAGGACGGGAAGTGTTCATCTGGTCTGCAATTGAAGCGTACAGAGCCGGAATTTCAGCTGAGGATGTTGTGAAGATGATGACGATTTATCCTGCGCAGATGCTGGGGGCAGAAGACCGTATCGGTACGCTGGAAGAAGGAAAAGATGCGGATATTTCTATTTTTACCGGACATCCGGTTACAACTTACGCGGCGAAAGTTGTGCATAGTATCGTAAATGGGGAGGTGATTTTCTAATGAGCAGAACACTGATTAAAGGCGGAATCCTGCATACTATGATTGACGGGCAGGAAAGTTTTCAGGGAGATATCCTGGTGGAGAACGGAAAGATTCTGGAAGTGGCTCCGGAAATTCAGGCAGCAGATGCTAATGTGATCGAAGCTTGTGGATGCCATGTTATGCCGGGACTTTTTGATGCACATACACACATCGGGCTTTTTGATTTTAATCATGATAAAGCAGTGGATGATGCAAATGAGATGACCAATCCGGTATCAGCAGCGATGGATGCCCGTTACGGTATGAATCCGCAGGCACGGGAACTCAAAGTGGCTTATGAACATGGAATCACATCCATGTTATTTACGCCGGGAAGCGGAGATGTATTTTGCGGACAGCCGTTTGTGGCAAAGACTTATGGAAATAATATTTTTGATATGACGGTAAAAGCGCCGGCAGCAGTAAAGATCGCACTTGGCGGAAATCCGAAAAATACGTTTGGAGACTTGAACCGTCTGCCGATGACGAGAATGGGTGTGGCAAATGTTCTTTGGGATACCTTCCGCAAGGCAAAAGACTATCTTGAAAAGCAGGAAAAAGGCGAAGAGCAGGAATATGATGCAAATATGGAAGCAATCATACCGGCACTTCGGGGAGAAATTCCTTGTAAAATCCACTGTACACAGTACGATATGCTGACGGCGATCGAGGTTGCAACCGCATATGGCGTACGGTTTTCACTGGAGCATGCATGGGGAGCCACCGATTATTTGGATGAGATCGTAGAGAGTGGATGTGATATTTGCTATGGCCCAATCGCGACCTACCGTGCGGCTGGGGAACGCCGTAAAATTGATGTGGAAGCGGTGAAAATGCTGGATGATCGCGGAGTGAATGTTGCACTTATTACGGATTCTCCGATCCTGAGTGAAGAGTCTTTGTATCATCACATGGGCGAAGCGGTCAGAGAAGGTGTGGAACCGGAGCGTGTCCTTCGCATGGTAACGATCAATCCGGTCAGACAGCTCGGTCTGGAAGATCGTTTAGGCAGCCTGGAAGCAGGAAAAGATGCGGATATCATCGTGGTCAAAGGAAGACTGGGACTGGATACCGATGCAAAAGTACAGGTGACCATGATCGACGGAGAAGTTGTATATACAGCCTAGAAAAATACTTTTGACAAAATAATTTTTTTCTTTTATACTTGTGTTATCGAAGCAGCGCAAGCGTAAGTCCGGATATAAAATGGATTTACGCCTGCGCTTTTTTGATGCAATATATCAGAAAATGAGCGCTTGTCTCGTTTTGTATGCAAATAATAACAGAGTTCAGGAGGAAATATGAATCATCAAAAACAGAATAAGATGGCTGTAATGTCAATGGGATCCCTTGCATTTACAAGAGATTTTCAGCATGTTAAAATATAGAAGTCAGAAAGAACAGATGATGAATTTTGTTAAAAAGCATGAGAATTATTTTGCTACATTAACGGAGAAATTGCTCAAAGATTCCAGGATTGATGATCTTGGCAGGGCAACGAGTGATTTGAAATTCAGAAATGCATTATATAAGGAATATCACATTAATAGAGAGATGGATTTGAAGTAGATAAGTGAAGCGTTTACATTCCGAGAAAATGGCAGATTAAGGAGGATTTAATATGAGCCAGTGGAAGGAAATAAGTCTTAACAGTATAAAAAATATACGCATCGGCCATGCGCAGGATGAAGAACATGGCACGGGATGCAGTGTTATTATTTGTGATAAAAAAGCACCTTGCGGCGTGGATGTGCGAGCGGGAAAGTGCGTCCTGATGCTGCGATGGGTTACGCGGCCTGTTTGGACAGTGAGAAAAATATGGAGCGTAATGGAAATGTAGGTGCCGGAATGGGCGCCACTGTCGGTAAGATTCATGGGGATAAATTTGCCATGAAGTCCGGACTTGGATGCTATTGCCTGAAGGTTGGAAGCCTTCAGGTGGGAGCGATCGTTGTCGTGAACGCAATCGGAGATGTGTTTGAAATGGATTCCCAGAAACAGCTTGCAGGGCTTCTCAACAGCAAAAAAGACGGAATGATTTCCAGCGAGGAGGAAATGGTAAAACTGCTTCAGATTGCAAGTAAGTTCGCGTTTAACACTTCTATTGGCGCTGTTATTACGAATGCAGGGCTTGATAAAGCAGAGATGAATAAAGTGGCGGCCATGGCAAGCAACGGACTTGCCCGGACCATTCGCCCGGTGAATACTTCTATGGATGGGGGATTCCATCTATGCGCTTTCGGTCGGAAAAGTAAAATCAAATCCGGACGTTGTAGGAACGCTGGCGGCGCATGTGGTTGGGAAAGCGGTAAACCGTGCGGTTCTGGAGGCGGAAGAAAAATATGGGTATAAGGCGGCAAGAAGTCTGAAATTGTAGAAAAAGGATAATATTGTGTTATTTTTAGAACGAATAATACAAGAAATCGTCCTATGTGCCGTGTATAATGAATGTAGATTAAATGATGAGCTGTCATTTCAGGAGGGAAAGAACATGATCAGGAAATATATATTCGGAGAGCCGATTGAGACGGGAGCGGTTGTGATGGAGCTTCCGGAATGCGAGCAGGGGATTACGGTGATGGATCTGGAAGTGAAAGATGATATGGTCCGACTCAGCTGCAGAATGGATGAAGAAGATATTGTGTATGGACTTGGCGAACAGGTGCGCGGCATCAACAAAAGAGGATTTTCTTATGTCAGCGATGCCACGGATGATCCGGTACATACGGAAAATAAGCATTCTTTATATGGTGTGCATAATTTTATGATCTTATGCAGAGAGAATCGTGCAGAAAAGAAAGAAAAATCTTTCGGTATTTTTGTGGATGATCCGGGAAAAGTTGTATTTGATGTAGGGGAAACACATCTGGATGAGCTTGTGATCACGGCAGAAGAAAATTGTGTAATCTATGTCATTGAAGGTGAAAACCTGAAGGATATTGTGAAACAGTTCCGTAAACTGATCGGGCAAAGTTATGTTGCTCCGAAGTGGGCTTTTGGCTATCAGCAGTCACGGTGGGGTTATCAAAGCGAAAGTGACATTCGGAAAGTTGTAGAAGGACATCGTGAAAACGGAATTCCGCTGGATGCAGTATATCTTGATATCGACTATATGGAAAGATTTAAAGATTTTACGGTAGACACGGAAAAGTTTCCTGATTTTGAGGGATTTACCTCTGAGATGAAATCAGAGGGAGTACATCTTGTGCCGATCATCGATGCCGGCGTAAAAATTGAGAAAGACTATCCGATTTACGAAGAAGGTGTGAAGGAAAATTATTTCTGCAAGGATGAGAATGGAAAAGATTTTGTGGCAGCAGTATGGCCTGGAAAAGTACATTTTCCGGATGTTCTGAACTCAAAAGCCAGAGAATGGTTCGGCGGAAAATACA
The DNA here is from genome assembly GCF_052065395.1 of Bariatricus sp. HCP28S3_F11. Classification (NCBI taxonomy): domain Bacteria; kingdom Bacillati; phylum Bacillota; class Clostridia; order Lachnospirales; family Lachnospiraceae; genus Bariatricus; species Bariatricus sp. HCP28S3_F11. The sequence goes on from NZ_JBQHUC010000021.1 coordinate 6,457, forward strand.
GATGGCTGATGGAACAGGGAATCGAAGGGTTCTGGAATGATATGAATGAACCGGCTATTTTCTATTCGGAAGACCGGATTAAGAAGGTGTTCGAAGAGCTGATCTCCATGAAGGATGAAAATCTGGATATTTATTCATTTTTCCATCTCAAAGATTTGGTTACAGGATTGTCCAACAGCCCGGAAGACTACCGGAGCTTCTACCATAATATGGATGGCAAATGGATCTGTCATGAGAAGGTGCATAACCTTTATGGATTCAATATGACAAGAGCGGCAGCGGAAGCATTTGACAAAATTGCTCCGGAAAAGAGAACGTTGTTATTCTCGCGTTCTTCCTATATCGGAATGCACCGTTACGGCGGAATCTGGACCGGCGACAACAATTCCTGGTGGAGTCAGATCCTGACAAGTATGCAGCAGATGCCGGCACTGAACATGATCGGTATCCTGTACACCGGCTCCGACATCGGAGGGTTTGGAAGTGATACGACAGAAGATCTGGTCATGCGCTGGCTGGAATTCGGCATGTTTACACCACTGATGCGAAATCACGCGGCACTTGGAACAAGAGAACAGGAAGTTTACCAGTTTGACAGAATTCCGGAATTCCGGAATATCATCCGTATCCGGTACAGCCTGGTTCCGTATCTTTACAGTGAATATATGAAGGCTGTACTGAGCGATGAGATGTATTTCAGACCGCTGTCATTTGACTATCCGGAAGATTCACAGGCTTATCGTGTGGAAGACCAGCTTCTGGTCGGTGACAGCATCATGATTGCTCCGGTCTATACGCAGAATGCAAAGGGACGTTATGTATACCTGCCGGAAGAAATGCTGATGGTGCGTATGAAGTCACCGGAAGACAGAACCAGTCAGGTTCTGGGAAAGGGACATCATTATGTGGATGTTGCGCTGGATGAGGTCGTTATTTTTGTAAAGAAAAATCATATGCTTCCGTTTGCGGTTCTTGATGAAAATGTAAAATCCGTTTCCGACGTGGATGAAAATCGTCTGGAATGGATTGGATTTGCGGATGAGTATGCGGAGTATGTGCTCTATACGGACGATGGAATTTCCAAAGAGTATATACCACAGGAAGAGTGGAAATTAGTAAGACGGTCAAAAGAAGAATTATCAAGATAAAGAAACAGGCTTTATTCTTTCCGAAAGGAAGGAGTGAAGCCTGTTTTAGGAACCTGACGCTTGCACTGAGCGGAAATGTATTTTATAATCTAGGTATATGAATGATGATAGGATTTCGAGAGCACAAAGCGCGGAGAAATCCGTGTATCATAGGGGGCGAAATACCTTTTGATCCCTACATCATATGAATTTAGGCAAAAGGAGAGGCGGACAGTTATGAGTAAACAGATTTTACTGATCAATGATATGGCCGGATACGGTAAAGTTGCTTTATCTGCAATGATACCGGTACTTTCCCACATGCGTCATCATATTTATAATCTTCCGACCGCGTTGGTGTCAAATACCCTTGACTACGGAAAATTTGATATACTGGAAACGACGGATTACATGGAGCATACCATGAAGATCTGGGATGAACTGGGATTTTCTTTTGATGCGGTATCTACCGGATTTATCGTATCGGAAAGGCAGGCAAAGCTTGTGGCAGAATTCTGCAGACAGCAGAGCAGGAAAGGAACGAGAATCTTTGTGGATCCGATCATGGGGGACGAAGGAAAGCTTTATAACGGCGTGACGGAGCAGACCATATCCCATATGAAGGAACTGGTAAAGGTGGCAGATTATATCGTGCCGAATTATACAGAAGCAGCATGTCTTGCCGGGGAGCAGTATAAAGAAGATGGCATGACGCTAGAGGAAGCGGATTGTCTGATTGAGAAGCTGCTTGCCCAGGGAGCTCATTCGATTGTGGTTACAAGTGCGGTGGTCGATCACAAGGAAGCGGTGATCGTATATGATTATCAGACGAAGGAAAGAAGTATTCGTCCATTTACCAGCATTCCGGTACGCTTCCCGGGCACGGGAGATATTTTCTCCTCCGTGTTTATGGGGAAATTATTAGAAGGAAAAACGCTGATTGAAAGTACCGAGAAAGCAATGGATGCCACAAAAGCATTGATTTCCATGAATCAAAACAATGAGGACAAATTTAAAGGAATTCCGATTGAAAGCTGTCTGGAGGTATTGGACTGATGGGAAGACCAAAAATAAAAATAACATTGATAGACCGAAAAGGTCCTAAAGGATGCCATCGAGGACACCAGATCGGAGAAAGCTTTGATTTTGACACCCAGAGAGGGGAACTGTGTCCGATGGCGATGCATGTTGCATTTCCATATGTTGATATTCTGCGGTATGGCGGAGAAATACCCGGGCAGGAGAAAGGGACGGCTGTGTTTGCCTGTCCGGATGTGGATACGCTGAACGTATTTAAAATAGAGCGCATCACGGAAAAAGAAATTTAAGGAGGAGAAAAATCATGGAAAAAGAATTTGACGTAATTGCACTGGGAGAATTGTTGATCGATTTCACGATGAATGGAAAGAGTGAACAGGGAAATAATCTGTTTGAGGCGAATCCGGGTGGAGCACCTTGCAACGTTCTGGCAATACTGCGTAAGCTTGGGAAGAAGACAGCATTCATCGGCAAAGTAGGGGATGACCAGTTTGGCCGTCTGCTTCGGGAAACAATCGAAGAGGCAGGGATTAATTCTGACAACTTATTAGTTGACAAAGAAATCAATACAACACTTGCGTTTGTACATACTTTCCCGGATGGCGATAGAGAATTCTCATTTTACCGGAAACCGGGAGCAGATATGATGTTGAAGAAAGAGGAAATTGACGAGGAAGCGATTGCCAAAGCAAGAATCTTCCACTTCGGAACACTTTCCATGACACATGACGATGTAAGAGAAGCAACCAAGAAAGCAGTAGAACTTGCGAAAAAGAACGGACTTCTTATTTCACTGGATCCGAATCTTCGCCCGCCGCTGTGGAGTTCACTTGACTTGGCTAAAGAACAGATCCTGGCTGCAATGGAACACTGCGATATTCTGAAGATTTCTGATAATGAAATTCAGTTTATTACAGGAGTAGAGGATTATGACGAAGGAATTCAGATCATCCGTGACCGCTTCCAGATTCCACTGGTATGCCTGACATTAGGAAAAGACGGAAGCCGCGCATATTATAAAGATCTTCGCGTCGAAGTTCCGGGATTTGCTCAGGAACATGTAGCTGACACCACAGGAGCCGGAGATACCTTCTGTGGAAGCGTTCTGAACTATGTGCTGGAACATGGCATCGAAGATTTGAGCGAAGAGAATCTGAAAGAGATGCTGACTTTTGCAAATGCGGCCGCTTCTCTGATTACCACCAAGAAAGGTGCGATTCGTTCTATGCCTGAAAAAGAAGAGATTGAAGCAATGATATAGGGACGTTCCTTTTGCCACGATGCCAGGGCTTTTGACCCCGGCATCTTGCCACGAGCAGCGCCCATTGGCCTTTTTACATTAATTCTATTATAGGCGTCCCGGTTCTTGAACTGAACCGAGGCGCCTTTTGTGGAATCATTGAACAATTTATTGTAAAGCTACCTTTGATCTCGGTATTAGGATAAACCCCTCTGATTTGTTGTATATAATGCATAAAAAAGCACAAAGAAAAATGTGTATTATAACAGAATGCATAAAAAACTATTTACAAAAAATGAAAAGAGTGATAATATCAGGATACAAGATATGTAAACGTTTACCTAATGAAGTGGATAAATATATGAATATTAAAGACATTGCCAAATTAGCAGGTGTATCAACTGCAACAGTATCCAGAGTTATTAATAATTCCGGTTATGTGAAAGAAGAAACAAAAAAGAGAATAACAGATATTATTAAAGAGAATGATTATGTTCCCAACGCAATTGCAAGAAGCTTATGCATGCAAAATACGTTTAATATTGGTGTGATTGTTCCGGATATTAGCAATGAATTTTTTGCGGAAGTTATTAGAGGAATAACAGAGACAGTTGAAGAAAATGCTTTAAATGTTCTTCTATTTAATACTGACGAGCAAGAAAGCAGAGAGCATTCATATTTGAAGATAGCAGAGAGTGAAAGACTTAAAGGAATTATTATAGCACCGGTTTCTGCCAAAGACAAGGTAAGCAGAAAAGAGCTTTTGCGGTTGGAGAAGGCAGGGGTTCCAATTGTTTTGCTGGATCGAGATATGGAGGGAGTAGAACTTGATGGAGTGTTTGCTGATAATTTTCACGGAGCATATGACGGTGTAAAAGCTTTAATTCAAGAAGGACATGAGAAGATTGCGATTATAACAGGTCCTGTGACATCGCTTCCGGGACGAGAGCGGTTGAGAGGTTATAAAGAAGCTTTAAAATCATTTGAAATACCGATTCGAGAAGAATATATAGTTTCTGGTGATTTTAAAATAGATAAAGCATATGTGTCAACAAAAGAGTTATTGTCTTTAGATGAAAAACCAACTGCGATTTTTACGGTTAATAACTTAACATCATTGGGATGCCTGAAATATATTACAGAACAAGGACTGATACCTGGAAAAGACATAGCTGTACTAGGATATGATAGCATTACAACACTAAATGCGATTGCGTATCCATTTTCGGCAGTAGAGCGTGATGCCAGAAGACAGGGAAGAGAGGCTGTTCGGCTACTTTTACAGAAGCTTACAGCTGGAAATGAAAATGGAATGAAACAGGTAAGAAAAGTTGTCATTCCATATAAAATTCAACTCAGAGGTTCAGAAAAATATGTAAAATAATTACATATTTTTCTTTCCCAAAAAAATGTAAACGTGTACATATTTTTTTGCAACGATATGTAAACGTTTACTTAATAAAAAATAAGGTAGATAAAGGAGAATAAAAATGAGTATTGCAAAAATGATTGATCACACAATGTTAAAAGCTGACGCAAGTGAGAAAACTATTTTACGGTATTGTAGGGAAGCAAAGGAATATGGTTTTGCATCTATTTGTGTCAATACCTGTTTTGTGCCATTAGTTGCTAAAGAATTAAAGGGGTCTGGTGTAAAAACATGTTGTGTAGTAGGTTTTCCGTTAGGAGCTATGTCCACATCGGCCAAAGCTTTTGAAGCAAAACAGGCAGTTGCTGATGGAGCAGAAGAAGTTGATATGGTTATTAATATTGGAGCCATGAAAGATGCAAGATTTGATTTTGTGAAAAAAGATATTGAAGCAGTAGTAGAGGCATCAAAACCTGCAATTGTAAAGGTGATTATTGAAACTTGTTTACTGACAGATGAAGAAAAAGTAAAAGCCTGTGAACTTTCAGTGGAAGCCGGCGCTGCATTTGTAAAAACATCGACAGGTTTTTCTACAGGGGGCGCTACAGTTGCGGATGTGAAATTGATGAAAGAAACAGTAGGTGATAGGGCAAAGGTAAAAGCAAGTGGCGGAATTCGCACTCCGGAAGATGCAAAGGCATTAATCGAAGCAGGAGCTGATCGAATCGGAGCAGGTAATGGAATTGTTTTATTATAGGAGAATCAGAAATGAGTAAAGTAACAGTATTTGGAAGTTTTGTTGTTGATTTGATGGGAAGAACGCCACACTTGCCAGTGCCGGGTGAAACTGTAAAAGGAAGTATTTTTAAAATGGGCCCCGGAGGAAAAGGGTTTAATCAGGGGGTTGCTGCACATAAAGCAGGCGCAGACGTAACGATGGTAACAAAGCTTGGAAAAGATGCATTTGCAAATGTTGCACTGGACGCAATGAACGAGCTGGGAATGAAAAAGGATAAAGTTTTTATCACGGATGAAAAGGAAACCGGATGTGCGCTGATAATGGTTGATGAGAATAGCAGTCAGAATGAAATCGTTGTTATTCTTGGTGCATGCAATACGATTACAGATGAAGAAGTAGAATCATTGACTGACGAATTGAAAGAATCTGAGTATTTACTTACACAGCTTGAGACCAATGTATCAGCAGTGGAGAAAATCGTGGATATGGCAGTAGAGAATAACGTAAAAGTAATTCTTAATACGGCTCCGGTTCAGCCGATTAGTGACGAAGTGTTAAAAAAAGTTTACTTAATTACTCCGAATGAAGTTGAAGCAGAAATCCTTACAGGAATTCCGGTTGATGGGAAGGAAAATGCAGATCGAGCGGCAGACTGGTTCTTTGCTAAAGGAGTACAGAACGTTTTGATCACACTTGGCGGACGAGGCGTGTATATCGCAACACCGGAAAAGAGGGAAATTATTCCGGCATACAAAGTGAAGGCAATTGATACGACAGGAGCCGGAGATGCATTTAATGGAGGTCTGGTAGCGGCGTTAGCGGAAGGCAAAGATATTTGGGAAGCTGCAAGATTTGCAAATGCGCTGGCGGCTGTAGCGGTACAGAGACTTGGAACAACACCGGCAATGCCAACCAGAGAAGAAATTGAAGATTTTATTAATAACAATTAGGAGGTAAGAAGATGTTAAAGAGTGGAATTTTTCATCCGCAGCTTTGCAGGGTACTGGCGGAGTTAAGGCATAAAGATATGATTGTGATTGGCGATGCGGGTCTGCCGATTCCGAAGGGAGTAGAGAGGGTAGATCTGGGATGGAAAGAAGGAAGTCCGGGATATCTGGAAGTACTGGAAGAAATCTTAAAAGCAATTGTGGTTGAAAAAGCTGTATTTGCAGATGAGGCGCTGGAAGTAACACCAGAATTCCATAAAAAAGCTTTGGCGCTTTTGCCAGAAAATCTTCCATTAGAATATGTGCCGCATACTGAACTGAAAAAAAGAAGTGAAGATGCAAAAGCAATTGTCCTGACAGGAGAGTTTACGGGATATACAAATGTGATTCTCGTATGTGGCTGTGCATACTAAACAGGAAAGAGGAAGAGTATGGAAGGAAAAGTTGTTTTAAAATTAGATTCCATCGTAAAAACATTTCCGGGTGTAAGAGCACTTGATGGTGTTAAGCTGGATATTATTGAAGGAGAAGTACATGCATTGTGCGGAGAAAACGGAGCAGGTAAATCTACGCTTATGAAAATTATTGCAGGTGCACAACCTTATACATCCGGGCATATTTATATCGATGGAAAAGAAGTGGCATTCCGAAATACCAGAGAAGCTGAAGAAAAAGGAATTGCTATGATTTACCAGGAATTTAATATGGTAACAGAGTTATCTGTTGCAGAAAATATGTATTTGGGCCGATTACCAAAAAATTCATTTGGAAAAGTAGACTGGAAAAAGCTTTATAAGGATGCGCAGGATGAGTTGGATTCGCTGGGATTGAGAATTAATGCAAAAATGAAAGTAAAGAATCTATCTGTAGCGGAATCTCAGATGGTTGAAATTGCAAAATGCCTTACCATTGGAGCCAAAATTATCATTATGGATGAACCTACGGCAGCTTTGGCAGAAGAAGAAATAAAGATTCTTTTTCATATTATCGATGATTTGAAGAAGAAAGGAATTGCTATTATCTATATCTCACATAGAATGGATGAAATCTTTGAGATATCAGACCGACTTACTGTATTCCGAGATGGAAAATATGTAGCTACTAAGAATATTGAAGATACCAATTATGACGAAGTAGTTGCGCTTATGGTAGGCCGTAGTGTAGATAATTTGTACCCGAAGCGTGATTATAAGCAGCAAGAAGTTGTTTTTGAAGCAAAACATATGAAAAGCAGGGGTGTAAATGATGTGAGTATTGCACTTCATAAAGGTGAAATTTTAGGAATAACAGGCTTGCTTGGATCGGGAACAATAGAATTGTCAAAAATCATTTACGGTGCACTTCCGAAAGAGGGCGGAGAAATCTATATACATGGAGAGCAAAGAGATTGTTCTACACCGAGGAAGGCATTGGAGGCAGGAATCGGTTTCGTTTCGGATGACCGTAAACAGGAAGGGCTTGTTTTAATACGAAGCATCAAAGAAAACATTTCCATGTCATCGTTGAAAAAGCTTACTAAGGGTATTCGTTTAGATAAGAAGCAAGAAAGCAGCAATATTGGAAAGGAGATCCAGAAGTTAAATATTAAACTGAGTTCTCCGGAACAACTTGTAGGAAAGCTGAGCGGAGGAAATCAGCAGAAGGTTGTTTTTGCAAAAGTTCTTGAAGCAGAACCGGAAATTCTGATTTTGGATGAACCGACGCGTGGTGTTGACGTAGGGGCAAAAGCAGAAATCTACCAGATTATGGATGAACTTACAAAAGAAGGAAAAAGCATCATTATTATTTCTACAGATCTTCCTGAGTTGATTGGAGTAAGTGACAGAGTTGTTGTTATGAGGGAAGGAAGAACAGTATTAGAGATATCAAAAGATGAGATGAGTCAAGAAGTTATTCTTGCTCAGGCATCGGGAGGAGTAAACGAAGATGAATAATGAAAGAAAGAAAAAGCTTATAAATCAGATTAACATTTATCGTTCTGTCTTAATTTTGATTGTAATCTGTATATTTGCAAGTATTTTGTCAAGCAGTTTCTTAAGTGTATCAAACCTGTTTAATGTTGTAAAGCAGATTACAGTTGCCGGTATTGTAGGATGTGGTATGACATTTGTTATTTTAACGGGTGGAATTGATTTGTCGGTAGGCTCTATTGTTGGATTGGCAGGGGCGATTGCAGCAGGAATTCTGGTATCTACTGAGAATGTTTTCCTTGCAATTCTTGCGGCACTGGGTATTGGAATTGTGTGCGGAGCAATCAATGGATTTTTTGTGGCACAATGTGAAATCCCACCATTTATTGCAACACTTGGTATGATGACACTTTTAAGAGGATGTGTACTTGTATATACAAAGGGTGCACCAATTGCTATAAAGGTAGATGCATATAAGTTTATTGGAAAAGGAACGATTTTAGGAATCCCTGTACCAATTTTACTTCTGGTTATATTATATTTAATTGCTCATTATATTTTGACTCAGACTGGTTTCGGAAGAAGTATTTATGCATTAGGCGGAAATAAAGAAGCGGCAAGGTTGTCTGGTATCAGAGTAAAATACAGTGAGTGGATAGTCTATATTTTTAACGGTTTGATGAGTGGTATAGCAGCGATTGTTTTAACTGCCAGACTTGGCTCAGCACAGTCTACGAGTGGGGAAGGAATTGAGATGGATGCCATTGCGGCAGTTATTTTAGGCGGAACAAGCCTTAGCGGCGGCACTGGGTTTGTATTACCGACTGTTATCGGTGCAATGATCATGGGTATTATTGATAATATTCTCACCCTAATGAATGTTAACCCACATGCAACAAACATTGTAAAAGGAGCAGTCGTACTGTTGGCAGTAATGGTAGATAAGAAGGTGAAGGACTTATCTGCAAAAGCTGAGTAATATTAGAATTTTATTGCGAAGCAATAAAAAATATACATCCATAAAAGGAAGGAGAAAAAATATGAAAAAAAGAGTAATTGCAGCTTTATTAGTAGTTGCTATGACAGCAAGCATGCTGTTAGGATGCGGAGCAGGAGAAACAAAAAAAGAGGAGTCAACTTCTGAAGAAAAGAAAGATGGTTATACGATTGGATTGGCGATGAATACTCAGACAAATCCATTCTTTGTAACTGTAAAAGAAGGATGCCAGAAAGCAGCGGATGAGTATGGAATTGAACTTATTGTAACAGATGCACAGGATGATCCGGCAATTCAGCAGAAAGACATTGAGAACTTAATTACAAAGAAACCTGATGCGATTATCATTGATACTTGTGATTCAGATGCAATTGTTTCTTCTGTAGAAGCTTGTAACGAAGCTGGAATTCCAGTGTTTACAATGGACAGAGAAGCAAATGGCGGCGAAGTTGTTTCTCACATTGGATACGATGCAATTAAATCAGGTAAACTTGCAGGACAGTTCCTTGTTGATGAACTTGGTGGTAAAGGTAAAATTGTAGAACTTCAGGGTATCATTGGTACAAATGTTGCTCAGAACCGATCAAAAGGATTTAATGAAGTTATGGATGCAAATCCTGATATGGAAATCGTTGCTTGCCAGGTGGCAGACTTTGATCGTGCGAAGGCTATGAGCGTTATGGAAAATATCCTTCAGGCAAATCCGGAAATTGACGGATTATATGCTGCAAATGATGAAATGCTTTTAGGTGCATTAGAGGCGATTGAAGCAGCAGGAAGAACTGATAAAATTGTAAAATGTGGTTGTGATGCACTTGATGAAACAATGGACGATATTAGAAACGGAAGTGTTGAAGGAACAATTGCTGAGCCTCCATTCTTCCTTGGAAAAGCTATTGTAGAAGCAGCATATAAGTATCTGCAAGGTGAGACACCTGAAAAGACAGTTATTCTTGATAATCAGTTAGTGACAAAAGACAATGTTGATAGCATTGTGACAAAAGAGTAATGACGATCAGTTGCATTAATTTTAATAAAGGCGTCCCGGTTCTTGAATTGAACCGGGACGCCTTTTATGGAGCTATTGAACACTTTATTAATGCTTTTGCCACGACCAGGCCAATGGGCGCTGCTCGTGGCAAGATGCTGGGGTCAAAAGGTATTTCCAACTAATTAAATAACTACTATTGATGAAAAACCTTTTGCTGTTTTATATAGTGATAAAGCTTCACGGCCAAACACTCCTGTTAACGTAATCATCGGAGCATGCATCATCAAAGAATTGTTTGATTACTCTGACGATGAGTTGGTTGAAGGCCTTATGCTTGATTTACGTTTACAGTATGCACTCCATACTACAAGCTTTACTGAACAGCCTCTGAGTGATAAAACACTGAGCCGTTTTCGCCGTAGATGTTATGATTATGAACAAACTCACGGAGTTGATTTATACAAAGCTGCCATCCAAAACTATAATAAAGAAATCGCCAAAATGATGGAGCTTGATGGCAAGATTCGTCGAATGGACTCCTTGATGATTAATTCAAACATGCAATAGCAACAAAAAGCAAAAAAGGGACGTTCGATGCCAGGGCTTTTGACCCCAGCATCGTGGCAAAAGAAACGTCCCTAAAGAAATTGTTCGATTACATATAACACGCCGTCTTCATCGTTGGAGCGTGTGATAAAGTCTGCTTTTTCGAGGACTGGGGGATGTGCGTTCTGCATGGCAACGCCGAGTCCGGCATATTCGATCATCGTTATATCATTATACCCGTCACCGCAGCAGATCATTTCATCTGCAGTCAGGCCGATGCTGTTGAGGAGATGCTGGAGTGAGTATGCTTTATCGATGTTCTGCGGCATGATCTCGAGAAAAAATGGATCGGAACAGTAAATGTTCAGATAGCCGCGGAAGTAAGCGTTCATCTCTTTACGTGCCTTTTCGATGTCCTCCGGCTCTCCGGTGAGAAGAAACTTGTTATTGGAGAAGGAGGAGATCTCTTCCGGAAAAGTAGATGTCTGGTGAATCGGCATATGGTTGATCCGGGATTCCAGCTCGGTATATTTGTTTAGATTCAACCCGGAAATCAGTTTATCGGAACCGTATGCAAGGATATCGACCGGATAATGGGAAGCGATTTCGTAAATCGGCTGGATGGAATCTGCCGGAAGTGCTTTGTTGTAAATAATCTGTCCGGAACGGCAGTCGGTGATCCGAGCGCCGTTAAAAGAAAGAATATAGCTTCCATAGCGTTCCAGATGAAGCTCTCTGGCAAGTGGTTCTACTCCATAGGTAGGGCGTCCGGATGCCAGGACAACTTTTTTACCGTTCTCCTGAATCCGGATCAACGCCTCCAAGGTAGGAGGCGTGATTTTTTTCTCTGAGTTGGTCAGGGTGCCGTCTAAATCCAGTACAAGAATCTGATAGTTCATCGTTTTACCTCAGTTTCATTTCTTTCAGTGCCGAAACGATTTCCGGGAATTCCATGCTGTGGGATGCTTTTACAAGAATCGTATCCCCTTTCTGAATGACATTCTGGATTTTTTCAAGGAATTCCTGCCGTGTTTCGAAATAGAGTACTACACTTTGCGTAGCATGTGCCTTTGCACCGCTGTAAGCATGACGGGAAAGTTCGCCGATACAGCAGATGATGTCAATCTGCTTTTCGGCGGCGTAGGAACCGGTGTTGTAGTGAAGTTCGCATTCGTTTGGACCCAGTTCAAACATATCGCCCATGATGGCAACTTTTCTTCCGGAAGCGGTTGCAAGTACGTCTAGTGAGCTTTTCATGGAGATTGGATTCGCATTATAACAGTCATCAATGATGAGCAGGGAATCGGTCTCAATCAGATTGGTTCTTCCGGAAATGGTCTTTAAGGATTCGATTCCGGACTTGATTTCCTCCGGTGTAAGTCCAAGTGCGAGTCCGGTGCAGGCTGCGGCAAGGGCGTTGTATATCATGTGTTCGCCCGGAACCGGGATATGTACACGGATGGAACCGGCGGACAGGTGCAGAATACAATTTGTTCCGCGAAGTCCGAGGTTCTCAATCTCATCGGCGTAAGCATTTCTTTCCGGGGAAAGTCCAAAGAAAACGGGAGACTTTCCCTGTACAGAAGAAACAGTGCAAAGCTTGTCATCGTCACCGTTCAGGATGACACATGCATTTGGTTTCAAATGATCGAACACTTCGGTTTTTGCTTTCAGAATTCCGTCACGGCTGCCCAGGTTTTCCATGTGTGCCAGTCCGATGTTGGTGATGACGCAGATATCCGGCTGGCTGATCGATGCGAGGCGGTGCATTTCGCCGAAATGATCGATCCCCATTTCCAGAACGGCAACCTCGTGTTCCTCGCGGATGTTGAAAATGGTCAGCGGGAGTCCGATCTCATTATTAAAGTTACCTTCTGTTTTTAACACGTTATATTTCTGAGAAAGAACAGAGGCAATGGTTTCCTTGGTGCTGGTCTTGCCCACACTTCCGGTGATTCCTACAACTTTGATATCCAGTGCGTTTCGGTAGAAGGCAGCGATATCTTTCAGCGCCTGTTCACAGGAATCTACAAGAATATACGGATGCGGTCCGTCTTCCAGAGGATGTTCGGCAAGAGTAACGAGAGCTCCGTTTTCCATTACCTGCGGGATAAAAGTATGACCGTCCACTTTTGCACCTTTGATCGGCACGAACAGATAGCCCGGCTTTATTTTACGGCTGTCAATTGCTACTCCCTGAATCTCCTGTTCGAGAAAAGGGACATTTCCATGGAATGTGCCATGACAGGCTTCGGTAACATTCTGTATTGTCATATGTTTCATAAGTCATTCCTCTTTCTTAACGGTATCTTGCATCCAGAGATTTCTCAATGATCAATTCGCACAGCTCACCGTAGCTGATTCCAACAGCAGCGGCTTCTTTCGGGAGAAGGCTGGCGGCGGTCATACCCGGCAGTGTGTTGACTTCCAGACAATAGATATTTCCGTCTTCGTCCAGAAGAAAATCGGCACGGGAATAGACGTTCAGCTTGAGAGCGCGGAATGCCCGCTCGGTCGCCTTCATCATTTTAGCGGCAACCTCGTCCGGGATATTGGCAGGACAGATCTCTTCAGAACCGCCGGCCTGGTATTTATTGGCGTAATCAAAGAACCCGCTCTTCGGGATGATCTCAATGACCGGAAGTGCCTTGCCGTCAATGATTCCGCAGGCAAATTCGCGGCCGCGGATATATTTCTCAATAATAACACAGGTCTCGTTCTGGAAGGATTTTTCAATGGCATCTCGATATTCCTCTTCCGTATGGCAAATGTAAACACCGATACTGGAACCGCCGGAACATGGTTTTACAACAACCGGAAGAGAGAGCCCGAATTCGGATAACGGTTTATCTTTGGATTTCTTATACAGCCAGGTCCCTTCCGGAGTCGGGATGTGGTTCAGTTGGAAGATCTGTTTGGTCACACTCTTGTCCATGGCGAGTGCATTTCCAAGAGAGTCAGGACCGGTGTAACGGATGCCCAGAATATCAAAAGCTGCCTGAAGACGGCCATCCTCGCCCACACCGCCGTGAAGTCCGAGGAAGGAGATGTCTGCCATACGGCAGAGTTCAATGACATTCGGTCCAAGGAAACAGTCGGATTTATCTTCACGGGAAGCTTTGACCGCTTCAATGTCAGGCTCCGTCGTGCTGATATTTTCGGCGATGCCCAGGTTTCCGTCCGGAAGATCGAAAACGTCTTCCAGATTCTCAGGTGCATCAGGAAGTCCCAGAAAGACATCCAGAAGGATTGCTTTGTGCCCGCGTTCGCGCAGGGTGCGGCAAATGCCGGCGCCGGAACATAAGGAAACGTCACGTTCGGTGCTGAGCCCTCCGGCTAAAACGATAATTTTCATGATATAGTCACTCCTTTGAACAGTCAGTAATTTCTTTTAAGTTGGTTAGTCAGTCACACTCATTTTGTCAAGCAGTTCTTTCTTGACTGCATACAGCCGGTCTGACAAATCCACATAAACATTGTGTGGATAGAAGAGACGTTTTGTCTCATCCCAGAGGGTGTCTTTCTCCTTGCGACAGTATGCGGCAATTTCTTTGACACTCGGAGAATCGTAGACGCATGCTCCGTTGATGAAAATAGGAACCATCATTTCACGAACCGTATAGGTGCCGCCTTTGAGCTTTGTCTTTTTCCAGGTCTCGACAGGGTCGAAAAGGAGAAGATCCTTGGAAGTATCGATGGTCTCATCGGCAAAACAGATCAGGTCAGCTTTGATCTTGCCGTTTTCTTTCTCATAAATACGGAAAATCGTTTTATTTCCCGGGTTGGTAATTTTCTCGGTATTTTCAGAAAGCTTGATCTTCGGTATAAATTCACCGTCCTTATTCTGAATGGCGGCAAGCTTGTATACGCCACCGAAGGACGGGCAGTCTTTGGAGGTGATCAGATTGGTTCCGACACCCCAAGAATCGATGGCCGCACCCTGAATCTTGAGATCGTGGATCAGATATTCATCCAGATCGTTGGATGCACAGATCGTTGCTTCAGGATGACCGGCTTCATCTAACATTTTACGTGCCTTTTTGGAGAGGTATGCCAGGTCTCCGCTGTCCAGTCGGATTCCGATCTTCATCGGGCTCACTCCGGCGGCTTTCATTTCATCAAATACACGGATCGCATTCGGGACACCGGATTTCAGGGTGTCGTAGGTATCTACCAGAAGTGTGCAGCAGTTCGGATACATTTCCGCATAAGTTTTAAATGCAGTATATTCATCCGGAAAGCTCATGATCCAGCTGTGCGCATGCGTGCCCATAACAGGCACATCAAACATCTGACCGGTGAGAACGTTGGAAGTTCCGACACAGCCCGCGATCATCGCCGCACGTGCACCGTAGATTCCCGCATCCGGCCCCTGGGCACGGCGAAGCCCGAATTCCATGACACCGCCGTCTCCGGCAGCAAATACAATACGGGAGGTTTTCGTTGCAATCAGGGACTGATGGTTAATGATGTTCAGGATCGCAGTTTCCACAAGCTGAGCTTCCATGATCGGAGCGATTACCTTGAGAAGCGGCTCCTTCGGGAAGATTACGCTGCCTTCCGGAATCGCATAAATGCTTCCGGTAAAATGATAACCGCTTAAATACTGCAGAAAGTCTTCTGAGAAAATCCCCAGTTTGCGAAGATAATCCACATCGTCATAACTGAAGTTCAGATTCTTAATATACTCAATGACCTGTTCCAGCCCGGCTGCGATCGAATAGCCGGAATTACAGGGATTGTTGCGAAAAAAAACATCGAAGACAACGACTTCGTTCTCCTGTCTTTCAAAATAGCCCTGCATCATGGTCAGTTCATACAGGTCGGTCAATAGTGTCAGGTTTCTACTGTTCATATCCATTACCTCTTTTCCTTGTCTTTGAAGTTAGACTAATTTGGCATTTCGGTTGATTGTTTCCTGAATGATGTTCTGACAATATTTACCGAGATGCTTTTTTGTATCCTTATCCAGTTCATTTGGATAAATGGGTTTCCCGTATTCCAGAACAACATGTGTTTTTTTAATACGGGGAAAATGATTTTCAAAAATTTCAGCGGTGTTGTTCATGCTTATCGGAACAATGGCACAGCCTGTCTTTTCAGCAATTTTGAAGGAACCGTCATGGAAAGGAAGCATACTTAATTCTTCCCCTTTATTACGAGTACCTTCCGGGAAAATGCAGATTGAAATTCCTTTTTTGACATAGTCGATTGCCTGAAGGATCGTTTTGAGCCCTTCTTTTATATTATCTCTGTCAAGGAACAGGCAGTAGAGATACCGCATCCATGTGGAAAGAAGCGGAATATTCTCCATTTCTTTTTTGGCAACATAGCCGGTCAGACGGCGACAGCGCGAATAAGTCAGAAGAATATCAAAAAAGCTTCTGTGATTTCCGATAAAAAGTACCGGTTCGTCAGGAACGTTTTCTTCGCCGATGACTGTGACTTTAACGCCTGTCATCTTTAAAATGACTTTGAATCCCCACTGGACGATGCGCAGTGAGCTGAGATCGCGTGCTTCCCGGTTAAATTTTCCGATGATCCATTCAATCAGAAAAACGGGAATGGATAAGATTAAATAAAGAATCAAAAAAATTGCTACGCACAAGAAACGTATCATTTGTGGAATCCTCTCTTTCTGGGATGGATGATGGTGGCTGCCAAGGTCCTGCAGTATCATGCAAGCATGACCAAAGTGCTTGGGGTTCCGGGCTACCACGGATTGATCCTGCAACCTAGTATCTTTACATTATACTATCCGAGGAATGAAAATACAAGAAAGATAATATGATATTAGGGAGATTGGAAATTGAACGTGGGAGTCGAGTTGTGGCGGGCAGGGTTGGTGTGATGGTATGTTTGTTAATGCTTGGTCTGTGTGCGGGATGTTCGATTGAGAGAAAAGAGAGGGAAGGAATGGAGAAATTGGAATTTGCCATTGTGGAAGAGGATGACATACCGGATGAAATGAAGGCATTGATTGAAGCGAAAAAAGAGGAACCGTTCCGACTGACCTGGGGCGATGGCGAGTACCTCTATATAGGACAGGGATACGGAGAGAAAACAACCGGGGGGTATCAGATTCTGGTTGATAGATGTCAGGAGACGGAAAATGCTATTTATATTCATACGACACTGCAGGGACCGGCGCAAGGCGAGAAAGTCAGTGAAAAGCCTTCTTTTCCATATGTGGTGATTCAAGTGGACTGGGAGGAGAAACATGTTGTATTTCAGGAAAACAAGGAGGAATAGGATATGGAATTAATTAAGAAGCGAATAAGGACAAATATTTTGGGCAAAACAGTGGTGGATCAATTTACAATCGATGATGATTTTAACGTACCGGATAGTAAAAATGATGTTGGAAGAGTGATCTACGGAGAAGGAAGACTGAAGATAGAAGAGGTCAGAAAAGTAGAAAATTATCTGCGTGTTGCGGGAAAATTATATTTCCGTGTACTTTACGCGGCAGATACGGGAGAGATGCAGCTGTCTTCTCTGGAAGGGAGAATCCCGTTTGAGGAAATGATTTATATGGAAGAAGAAGGGCAGGGGGACTATATCGTTCAGCCTTCCAGAGTTGAGTTTATGGCATCGGTGATCCATTCACGGAAGTTGTCAGTCAAGGCTGTAGCGGAGCTTTCGGTACATACAGAGTGTGTGACGGATGAAGAGACGACGATCGATGTGGAAGAAGAAGGAAACTTATATAAGAAAATGCGTCCGCTGGAATTGCTCCAGCTGCATACCAGTAAGAGGGATGTCTACCGCATCAAAGAGGAAATCACCATTCCCGGAACGAAAGAGAATATCGGTACGTTGCTGTGGACGGACACCGCACTGAGAAAACTGGATACGAAATTATCTCAGGATGCGCTGATTCTTGACGGGGATCTGCAGATCTTCTGCTTTTATGAATCTCAGGAAAGCAAGCTGGACTGGGTGGAGCAGACGGTATCATTTGAGGGCAGAGTGGAATGCATGGGGGCAGATGAAAGCCTCTATCATCATGTATATGCCGATCTTTCAGATGTGGGTGTGGAAATGCGGATGGACGAAGATGGAGAGATGCGTGCACTTGGAATTGAGGCCGCGCTGGAGCTTCGGATCTTGATTTATGAGGAAGAAAAAACGGCGATACTGGAAGACGTATACTCTTTAGAACAGGAATGCATTCCGGAACGCAGAGAGACTGTTTATGAGGAACTGATCCTGCAAAATCAGTCCAGGTGCAAGATCAATGAACGCCTGAATCTGCCGGAACTGGAAGATGAAATTCTGCAGATCTGCCACAGCAGCGGAACGATGCAGGTAGAACACATGGAAGTGGTCCCGGACGGGGTACAGATTGAAGGAATCCTGCATGTAAATTTTCTTTATGTAAAAGCGAATGATCTGGTTCCGTTTGATATGTGGCAGGGAATGGTCCCGTTTTCCTATTTGCTTGAGGGTGGAAAAACATGCCCGGATCTGCGTTATGACATTACCTGCAGGATGGAGCAGCTTGCGATCGATCTTTCCGGAAATGACGAGGTGGAAATCAAGTCAGTCCTGAGCTTCAACAGTTTCCTTAGACGTCCGGTAAAAACGGATGTCATCACTGCACTTGCATTTCAGCCATTCGATGAAGTGCGTATGGGAAAACGTCCCGGAATCACAGGATATATTGTAAAAAAAGGTGATGATCTGTGGAGCCTTGCGAAGCGTTATTACACGACCAAAGAGGGGATTATGGAAATCAATGAAATGACCTCTGAAACACTAAAAGAAGGTCAAAAAATATTGATTTTTAAGGAAAATATGAGTATACTATAAGCATAATGTATACAAGATACAAAAGGAGAAATCTCATGGAGAAATTGGAACTGAAGGCACTGGGGAAGATTAATTTGGGACTGGATGTTCTGGGCAGGCGTGAGAACGGATATCATGACGTACGGATGATCATGCAGACATTGTATCTGTATGACAATGTGATTTTACAGAAGAAGCCGGAACCCGGGATTGAGATCGAGTCTAATTTGTTCTATCTCCCGACGGATGAAAATAACATTGCCTGGAAAGCGGCCCAGATGCTGATGGACGAATTCCAGCTTCCGGGAGGAATTAAGATCTCGCTGGAAAAACGTATCCCTGTAGCGGCCGGAATGGCAGGAGGGAGCTCAAATGCGGCGGCTGTGCTTTACGGAATGAACCGCATGTATCAACTGGGGCTTGATCAGAAGGCACTGATGGATCGGGGCGTAAAACTGGGGGCGGATGTGCCGTACTGTATCATGCGGGGAACGGTGCTTGCGGAGGGAATCGGAGAGAAGTTGACACCGCTTCCGCCTATGCCGAAATGCCAGATCCTCATAGCAAAACCACCGATCAGTGTTTCCACAAAAATGGTATACGAGAAGCTGGATTCCAGAGAAATCACAGTGCATCCGGATATCGATGGGATTCTGGATGGACTGGAGACGGGGAATCTCGAAACAATCGCAGCTTCAATGGGAAATGTTCTGGAGAATGTCACGATTGAAGAGTATCCGGTCATTGCACGCATCAAGAAGTGTATGCTGGCAAAAGGAGCTCTGGGGGCGATGATGAGTGGCAGCGGACCGACAGTCTTCGGAATCTTCAAGGATAGGAAAACGGCAAAAGCGGCATATAACCATTTGAAAAAGCAGGGATTGGCGCGTCAGGCATATGTCGTTAATGTACACAATGTCAGGAGGAGCTAAATATGGATGCGAATTTAAGGCTGGATATGGATGAATATCTGCCACTCAGAGATGTGGTATTTAATACACTCCGCAGAGCAATCCTGCGTGGTGAATTGAAGCCGGGGGAACGTCTGATGGAAATTCAGCTTGCCAATAAGCTTGGAGTGAGCCGGACCCCGATCAGGGAGGCCATTCGGAAGCTGGAACTGGAAGGACTTGTACTAATGATCCCGAGAAAGGGAGCTGAAGTGGCCGAGATCACCAGAAAGAATATGATGGATGTTCTGGAAGTAAGAAAGGCGCTGGAAGAGCTGGCGGCTGAGCTGGCATGTGAAAGGATCGGCAAGGAACAGATCGCTGAGATGCGAGTGGCTGCGAAAGAATTTGAGCGTACATTGAAAACTGGTGATGTGACACAGATTGCCGAGGCGGATGAAAAGTTTCATGATATCCTGTATATCGCAACGAATAATCAGAGACTGATTCTTTTGCTGAACAATCTCAGAGAACAAATGTATCGTCTGAGAGTGGAACATTTGAAATTAAAAGAATGTTATCCGCAGCTTCTGGCAGAACATGATATGATTATTGATTGTGTGGAAAAGAGAAATAAAGAAGCAGCGAAAGATATCGTCAGAAGACATATTGATTATCAGGCAAAATCGGTAGGATATGTGCTGGAAGAAAAATAGTGAGGGCAGGTCTGAATAAGACCTGTCTTTTTTGTGTATACTCCGGATAGAAAATATCAGAAATGAAAGCTGTTTTATCGGGAGGTACATAACGATGGAAAGGAAAATCTATCTGCCGGAAGAATATAAGGTAGAACATACGGGATGGAAACATTGGCTTAAGGTGGGAGTGCGTCTGATGCTGGCGGCTCTTCTCGGGTTGCTATTGACCGGAAGCGTGATGCGGATCGGTCAGACTACTGACAAGGTACAGGAAGTGCAGAAAAGTCTGGCTGGGGAAGTGTTTCGCTTTCATGTACTTGCCAACAGTGACAGCCAGGAGGATCAGGAGCTGAAGCTGAAAGTTAAAAATTCCGCAATTGCGTATATGAAAAAAGAATTGCCGGATGCTAAAAATGCGAAGGAAACGAAAGTGTGGGCAGAAGAACATTTAGATGACATTGAAGAGGCTGCCAAACAGACTTTACTGGACGAGGGATATGCATACCCGGTCCGGGCAAGTGTAGGTTGGTACAGTTTCCCGGATAAAACATACGGAGATGTTACATTTCCTGCGGGAGAATATGAAGCATTGCGTATCGAAATAGGAGAGGCCAAAGGACAAAACTGGTGGTGTGCATTGTATCCGAATCTTTGTTTTGTAGACTGCGTGCATGCAATCGTTCCGGAAGAAGGAAAAAAAGAACTGGAATCAGTGCTTACAGAAGAAGAATATGAATTGATCACAGTCGGAACAGAATTCAAGATTAAATGGTTCTTCCTGGGAGAAAAATAAAAAGAATCCCGAAGAAAGTCATTTGCAATTTCAGGAAAAGGTGGTAAAATGTGTATACCTTTGGTCATTTATGATGAATAAGATAATAATGAAATAATGTGTCCGTCAGCCACCGGGTTGACGGTCCTTTTACGAAAGGGGAAAATATAATGACGGATTTGTTGGTGAAGATGTTTGTAAAGAACTATGAGGATACGGATAATATTTCTGTACGTACAGCTTACGGGGTGCTTGCCAGCGGTGTGGGTATTGCCTGTAATGTGCTGTTGTCCCTGGCAAAGATGATGGTTGGAATGCTCCTGCACAGTGTTTCTGTCATGGCGGATGCATTTAACAATCTTTCCGACGCGGGATCTTCGATCATCGGACTTGTCGGAGTGAAAATGGCAGAAAAGCCGGCAGACGAAGAACATCCATTTGGACATGGCAGAATCGAATATGTGGCGGCGTTAATCGTGGCCTTTCTTGTAATTGAAGTGGGATTTACTTTTTTTAAAGACTCGATCAGTAAAATCAGACATCCGGAGGAACTCCGTTTCCAGATGGTTTCTATCGTGATCCTTGGAATGTCCATTCTGGTTAAGCTCTGGCTTGGAATGTTCAATAAGAAGCTTGGCAAAAAAATAGATTCTCAGGTTATGATGGCAACGGCGGCGGACTCTCTTGGAGATGTCATTGCAACTGCGGCTACGGTAGTTTCCATCGTGTTTTGGAAAGTGACGGGGATCAACATTGACGGCTTTGTAGGTCTGGGCGTTTCCCTGGTAGTGATGTGGGCAGGAATCGGAATTGCGAGAGATACGCTGGAACCGCTGATCGGAGAGGCAACGACACCGGAAGATTATCGGAGAATCAAGAAATTTGTGGAAAAATATGACGGGATCATGGGGAGCCACGACTTGATCGTACATAATTACGGACCGGGAAGAAGCATGGCAAGTATTCATGCGGAGGTTCCAAATAATGTGTCGATTGAGGTTTCCCACGAGATCATTGACCGGATCGAAAGGGATGCGGCAAAGGAACTCGGCATTTTCCTTGTGATACATATGGATCCGTTGGAGACAGAAGATCAGACAGTACTGAAAGTCAGAAAGAAAACGGAGAAAGCAGTAGAAGAGTTAGACTCCCGCTGCAGTATTCATGATTTCCGAATGGTAAAAGGTGAGGATCAGATCAATCTTATTTTTGATCTGGTGGTCCCGAGAGAATATTCGGAAAAAAAGGGAGATGAACTGATGATACGTGTGATCGAGAGAATGCAGGAGATTGATAAGCGCTATCAATGCGTGATCACACTGGAAAATAGTTTTGTCGCAGAGTAGAAGAAAGTAAAAGAGGAGAATGTGAATGTATAGATTTGAAAGCAGAGTACGGTTCAGTGAGATCGATCATACAGAGATGATGACCCTTCCGGCGCTTGTCAATTATTTTCAGGACTGCAGTACGTTCCACTCCGAGTCTCTCGGACTAGGGATTGAAGCACTGAAGGAAAAAGGGAAAGCCTGGATCCTGTCATCCTGGCAGATCGTTGTGGAGCGTTATCCGAAAATGGGAGAAGAGATCCAGATCGAGACATGGCCTACGGGATTTGAGAAAATGTGCGGGACACGTAATTTCCGCATGCGTACCAAAGATGGCGAAGTGCTGGCATACGCCAACTCCATCTGGGTATATATGGATATCAGAAAAGGACGCCCTGCAAGGCCGGATGAACAGGAAATTGCTGCATATGGAGAGGAAGAACCTCTGAAAATGGAATACGCATCCCGGAAAATCGCGTTGCCCAAAGAGACCGTTCCAAAAGAAAGGTTTCCGGTACGGCGTTCCCAGATCGATACGAATGAGCATGTGAATAACTGTCAGTATATCCAGATGGCGTTGGAAGTCATGCCGGAGTGTGAGCGCGCATCACAGGTGCGGGTGGAATATAAGAGATCAGCGGTTATGGGGGATGTTATTTACCCGAGAACGGCTGTGGAAGCGCTGCGAAAAGTCATAGAACTCTGCGATGAAAACGGTGGTATTTTTGCGGTGGTGGAGTTTGAATAGGTAAGAAGTGCCTTGCCATTATGGAGAGAACAGTGTAATATAAAATAGAATCAAACCGGGCACAGAAGAAGCCTGTTTTGTGAAAGGATAAAGAGAAATGGAATTAGGAAAAAAGCAGGTATTAACTGTAGTTAAGCAGGTGGATTTTGGCGTATATCTCGGAAGTGAAAAGGAGAAAGTACTGCTTCCGAAGAAACAGGTTCCGGAAGGAATTGAACCGGGAGATCCGGTGGAGGTTTTCCTTTATAAGGATTCCTCAGACCGGCTGATCGCAACAACGAATGAGCCGAAGCTGATGCTGGGCGAGCTGGCGGTACTGAGTGTTCTGCAGGTAGGAAAGTTTGGCGCGTTTCTGGATTGGGGACTGGAGAAGGATCTCTTTCTTCCGTTCCGGGAACAGACATTTAAAGTAAAGCCGGGGGATGAATGTCTGGTTACACTTTACGTGGATAAAAGTGAAAGACTTTGCGCGACGATGAAAGTATATGAGCATCTCAGAAAAGATTCACCATATCAGAAGGATGACCGGGTGGAAGGAATCATTTACGAGGGCAGCGATAATTTCGGTATGTTTGTTGCAGTGGATGATCAGTACTCCGCGCTGATTCCGAAGAGGGAGGTAACTCCGGGACTTCGGCCGGGTATGCGCATCACTGCCAGAGTAACGGAAGTGAAGCCGGACGGGAAGCTGAACTTAAGTGTGCGGGAGAAGGCATTTATCCAGATGGATAAAGATGCCCTGATGGTGCTTAAAAAGATCGAAGAATGCGGAGGCACGCTTCCGTTTAACGACAAGGCTGATGCGGAACGGATCAAGAAAGAATTTGGAATCAGCAAGAACGCATTTAAACGGGCAGTGGGACATCTTTATAAAGAAAGAAAGATTGAGATTCTGGCAGATAAGATTGTGATTAGGTAATAATGCATAAAAATTAAATCATAAATTTGTGTATATTTCATAAAACGCTGAAATTAAAAATAGCGCTTGCAATTTGTTAAATTTTTGATTATATTGAACTTGTAAGGCGAAGAAATGGTGAAAAAGAAAAGGAGATGTGCAATATGAAGGTACAGAATATTACGAACATTGAAAAGTTTTTTAAGGTAGTTGACAGCTGTTCAGGAAAGGTAGAACTTGTTACAGGAGAAGGCGACAGACTGAATCTGAAATCAAAATTATCTCAGTATGTTTCCATGGCAAATATCTTCTCTAACGGAGAAATTCCGGAACTGGAAATCATCGCATATGAGAAAGAAGATATCGATAAACTGGTTTCGTTCATGATCAACGGCTAATAGATCATAGATTGAATCATATAAAAGTGATAAAAGGCTGCTGTCCTGCATATTCTGCGGGGCGGCGGTTTTTTTATGTTTCCCAAAATGGATGTCTGTTTTGATTGTAATAAAATCCGGTATTGTTTATAATAGGGAAAGAAAGGAAAACAGGTGGTTCATTATGAATTTCGCGCATTTACATGTCCATACAGAATACAGTTTGCTGGACGGTTCCAATAAGATCAAAGAATATGTGAACAGAGTGAAAGAACTTGGTATGACAGCCGCCGCGATCACAGATCACGGCGTGATGTTCGGCGTCATTGAATTCTACCGTGCCGCGCGTGCTGCAGGGATTAATCCGGTGCTGGGATGCGAGGTCTATGTTGCTCCCGGTTCCCGCTTTGATAAAGAAGCGGTGGGGCGGGATGAAGACCGATACTATCATCTGGTGCTGCTTGCCGAAAATAATACGGGATACTCCAATCTGATGAAGATCGTGTCCCGCGGATTTACAGAGGGTTACTACTATAAA
This sequence comes from Bariatricus sp. HCP28S3_F11, assembly GCF_052065395.1. Taxonomy (NCBI): domain Bacteria; kingdom Bacillati; phylum Bacillota; class Clostridia; order Lachnospirales; family Lachnospiraceae; genus Bariatricus; species Bariatricus sp. HCP28S3_F11. The sequence goes on from NZ_JBQHUC010000021.1 coordinate 31,401, forward strand.
CCGAGGGTGGATTATGAGGTTCTGGAGCAATATCACGAGGGAATCATTGCACTCAGCGCGTGCCTTGCGGGAGAGGTTCAGAAAAATCTGCTTAGAGGACTTTACGACGAAGGACGAAAGGCAGCGCTTCGTTATGAGAAGATTTTCGGAAAGGGGAATTTCTTTCTGGAACTTCAGGACCATGGAATTCCGGAACAGTCGATCGTGAATCAGCAGCTTCTTAGGCTTGCGGAGGAAACCGGAATTGAACTGGTGGCGACAAACGACGTACATTATACTTACGCGGAGGATGAAAAGCCCCACGATATTCTGTTGTGCCTGCAGACGGGAAAGAAGCTTGCCGATGAAGACCGGATGCGCTATGAAGGCGGACAGTATTATGTGAAATCGAAGGAAGAAATGGCGGCACTCTTTCCCTATGCGCTTCAGGCGCTGGAAAATACACAGAAGATTGCGGACCGGTGCCATGTAGAGATTGAATTCGGTGTGACGAAGCTGCCGAAGTTCGACGTGCCGGATGGGTTTACTTCCTGGGAATATCTGAACAAATTATGTTTTGACGGATTGGAAAAACGGTATGGTGAGCCGGGACAGGAACTGGTGGACCGCCTTAATTATGAATTGGGTGTCATCAAAAACATGGGATATGTTGACTACTTCCTGATCGTCTGGGACTTTATTCATTTCGCAAGGGAAAATGGAATCATGGTAGGACCGGGCCGTGGATCGGCGGCCGGAAGTATCGTGGCGTATACCCTGGGGATCACGAATATTGATCCCATTCGGTATCAGCTTCTTTTTGAGCGTTTTCTGAATCCGGAACGTGTGTCCATGCCGGATATTGACGTGGATTTCTGCTTCGAGAGAAGGCAGGAAGTCATTGATTATGTTGTGCGCAAATATGGCAAAGATCAGGTGGCACAGATCGTTACCTTTGGTACTCTGCAGGCCCGGGGCGTGATCCGCGATGTGGGACGTGTCATGGACCTTCCGTATGCATTTGTGGATTCCATCTCCAAGATGGTTCCGAAGGAACTGAATATTACGCTGGACAAAGCCCTGAAAATGAATCCGGAACTTAAGAAGTTATATGATGAGAATCCGCAGGTGAAGGAACTGATCGATATGTCAAAGCGCCTGGAAGGTTTGCCGAGACATACATCCATGCATGCGGCAGGTGTTGTAATCTGCCAGAAAAATGTAGACGAATTCGTTCCGCTGGCTCTGGGGGCGGATAATACGGTGATCACTCAGTTTACCATGACTACATTGGAAGAATTGGGACTTCTGAAAATGGATTTTCTGGGACTGCGCACACTGACTGTGATTCAGGATGCGATCAACCTGGTGGAGGAGAGTACCGGAGAGCGGATCATTCCGGAAGAGCTGGATTACAATGACCCGGCGGTGATGGAGCTTCTGGGAAGCGGCAAGACGGACGGAGTCTTCCAGCTGGAAAGTGCGGGGATGAAGAGCTTCATGAAGGAACTGAAGCCGCAGAGTCTGGAAGATATTATCGCGGGAATCTCTCTGTACCGCCCGGGGCCGATGGATTTCATTCCGCAATATATAAAAGGAAAGAATCACCCGGAACTTATCACCTATGACTGCCCGCAGCTGGAGCCGATCCTGGAACCTACATACGGCTGTATCGTTTATCAGGAACAGGTTATGCAGATCGTGCGGGATCTGGCCGGATATACGCTGGGGCGAAGTGACCTTCTGCGCCGTGCGATGAGTAAGAAAAAAGCGGATGTGATGCAGAGAGAGCGCCAGAATTTTGTCTACGGCAATCCGGAAGAGAACGTTCCGGGATGCGTGGCAAATGGAATTTCGGAGGAGATTGCAAATAAAATCTACAATGAGATGATCGATTTCGCAAAGTACGCATTTAACAAGTCGCATGCGGCGGCATATGCAGTTGTCGCATATCAGACGGCCTATTTGAAATATTATCATCCGGTGGAATACATGGCGGCTCTTATGACATCCGTTATCGATAATCCCGGAAAGGTGGCAGAATATATTTACAGCTGCAGGCAGATGGGAATTAAGATCCTGCCTCCGGATATTAATCGCGGAGTAGGTAATTTCTCAGTGGATAACGGAAACATTCGTTATGGTCTGGCTGCGATTAAAAGCATTGGGCGTCCGGTCATCGAATCTATTATCGAAGAGAGAAAACTGAGGGGAGAATTTAAAAATCTGAAAGACTTCATTGAACGGCTTTCCAACAAAGAAGTGAACAAACGAACCGTGGAGAATTTCATTAAGTCCGGTGCGTTTGACAGTCTGAAAGGAACCCGGAAGCAGCTCATGATGATCTATATCCGTGTTATGGATCAGGTGAATCAGGAGAAGAAATATTCTATGACCGGTCAGATGTCACTGTTCGATATTGTTGATGAAGAGCAGAAGAAAGAATTCGAGATAACTCTGCCGGATGTGGGAGAATATCAGAAGGAGACGCTTCTCGCTTTTGAAAAAGAAGTTCTGGGCGTATACCTGAGCGGACATCCACTGGAGGAATACGAAGAAAAATGGAGAAACAATATTTCGGCTACCACACAGGATTTTCAGCTGGATGAGGAGACCGGTGTGACAAAGGTGCGTGACGGTGCGAAAGAGATTATCGGAGGAATGATCACTTCGAAAACAATCAAATACACAAAAAAGAACCAGACCATGGCATTTATTACCATAGAGGATCTGATGGGAACGGTGGAGGTCGTGATTTTTCCCCGGGATTATGAAAAAAACCAGCAATACCTTCAGGAAGACAGCAAAGTCTTTGTAAAGGGAAGAGTTTCCGAAGAAGATGATAATGCCAGCAAGCTGATCTGTGAGGAGATTATTCCGTTCGAGAGAACCAGGAAAGAGCTCTGGCTCCAATATGAGAATAAAGCAGCATATCTTGCGGATGAAAAGCATTTGTTCGCCATGCTGTCAGACAGCGAAGGGGATGATGAGGTGGTCATTTACTGTAAGGCAGAACGCGTTGTCAAGCGTCTTCCGAAGAACAGGAACATTAAAATCGAGCCGGGAATCTTGAGCAGGTTGACGAATTATTTTGGAGAATCTTGTGCAAAAGTAGTGGAAAAACCCATTGAAAAGATGTACTAAATAGAGTACAATGTAGCTTGAAAATGTGAATAATTTGGCAAACTTTAAAATCCTACAACAGGAGGAGACGGAGGGAAACATATCATGGCAGAAAAAATTATCAGAACAATCGGAGTGTTGACCAGCGGTGGAGATGCACCGGGAATGAATGCAGCGATCCGTGCGGTAGTAAGAACAGCTTTAGGAAAAGGCCTCAAGGTACGCGGAATCAGAAGAGGATATTCAGGACTTCTCAACGAAGAGATTATTGATTTAAGTGCCAGAGATGTATCGGATACAATCCAGAGAGGCGGAACGATTCTTCAGACAGCACGCTGCGAAGAGATGCGCACCGTTGAGGGACAGCAGAAGGCAGCAGCGATCTGTAAGAAGTACGGAATCGACGGTCTGGTGGTTATCGGAGGAGACGGTTCTTTCAAAGGAGCACAGAAGCTTTCTGATTATGGGGTAAATACGATTGGACTTCCGGGGACGATCGACCTCGACATTGCCTGTACAGAGTACACGATTGGATTTGATACCGCTGTGAATACAGCCATGGAAGCAATCGACAAAGTACGTGACACGTCCACATCTCATGAAAGATGCAGTATTATCGAAGTTATGGGACGTGATGCCGGATACCTTGCATTATGGTGCGGAATCGCCAATGGTGCAGAGAGAATTCTTCTTCCGGAGGAACACGATTACAACGAAGAGAAGATCGTGGCAGATATCAAGGAAAACAGAAAGCGCGGTAAGAAGCATTATATCATTATCAATGCCGAAGGTATCGGAGATTCTATGAATATGGCTAAGAGAATCGAAGAGGAGACAGGTATGGAGACCCGTGCAACGATCCTCGGACACATGCAGCGTGGAGGAAGCCCGACAGCGAAAGACCGTGTATACGCTTCCATCATGGGCGCGATGGCCGTAGATCTCCTTCTGGAAGGAAAGACGAACCGAGTAGTAGGATATAAACATGGCGAGTACATTGATTTCGACATCAATGAAGCACTGGCAATGCAGAAAGGAATTCCGCAGTACCAGTACGATATCGCGCAGCAGCTCGCATTATAAATAATTGATTGGAAAGATTGTATGACGCAAGAGGTTTTACTTACGATTTCCGGACTCCATCAGATGGAGTTTATGGAAAACGGGGATGAAGAGAATGAACCGATCGAAGTGATTACTCCGGCGAGTTATTATTTAAAGAACGACAGGCACTATGTCATATATGATGAAGTGGTTGAAGGACTCCCGGGAGTAATCAAGAACAAGGTTAAGATTACCGGAGATGATACGCTCGAGATTATGAAGAGCGGCCTTACCAATGCACATATGGTGTTTGAGAAGAATAAGTCGAACTTGACTTATTATGACACGCCGTATGGGCAGATTCAGGTAGGAATTCATACCCGTGATATGGATGTCAACGTGACGGAAGATCTGATTCAGGTGGAAGTGGAATATGGTCTGGACATCAATCATGAGGCTATGGCCGACTGCCGGATATCCATGAATATCCGACCGAAAGAAGCGGCGGACAGTGTGCTGAAAGAAAAGAATAGATCATCAAAAGAATGGCGCCAATGCTAGTGCATTGACGCCATTTTTCTGTGCTATTATTTTTGTGTCTCGTCTTTCTTGAAACGTGCAAAGAAACCTTTCTTTTTCTTTGGTGCTTCAAGTGGTCCGCGCAGTCCTCTTACGGCTGTTATGTAAATGCCGCTTACGGTTGCTTTTACCTCTTTCTTGACCGGAATGAGGTCATAGATCGCAGCGTCACACATCAGGTTCATAATCTTCGGTCCGACTTTGGCTTTAACAACCGGAACTTTGGAACGACGAAGATATTTCGGTGTGCTTTCCATTACAACTGCAGGAAAACCGGCATCTTTAAGGCGCATCTTACCTTTATCGATAATCAGCATAGTCACCTGTTGTGCGGCAGCATCCATGATCTCCTGCTGCTCTGCCTGTTTCTTTTCCGCTTTCTTGCCCAGGAAATATAAGGCAACTACAACAATGATTAAAATTACCAGAACTACCAGTAAAACGATTGTCACTTTGCTCATGATCCCGTCCTCCTAATACATATTATCCATATGACATTGTAACATTATTTGTCGGGGGGTGCAAGCTGTTTCGTGATTCGCAAAAATACAGTTATTAAATTAGCATGAAATCCCTTTCCATTTTAAAAAAATTGTCATATAATCAAAATGTGTGTGTCTGCAAAAAAAGTGTGTCGATATGTGGAACAACGATGATTTGGGTCTCATTTCGAACAGATACAAATAAGAAGATTATGAGGTGTAAAATATGAAAAAGAAATTTTCCTCGCTGGTTGCAGGACTGTGTGTATCGGCTGTGATCCTTGGCGGATGCTCCGGCAAAATTTCCAATGATTATGTAACGATCAGCCAGTATAAAGGGCTGGAGGTTGAGAAGCAGGAAGCGGAAGAAGTAACGGATGAAGATGTGGAAAGCTATGTTCAGAGTATGTGTGAAGCAAATTCTACATCCACAGAAGTAACAGACCGTGCAGCGCTGGACGGAGATACTGTTACGATTGATTATGAAGGCAAGATGGATGGAGTGCCGTTTGATGGAGGTTCGGCAGTGGATGCTCCTCTGACGTTAGGATCCAACAGTTTTATAGATGGTTTTGAAGAAGGAATTGTGGGACATGGGATCGGCGAGACATTTGATCTGAATCTGACATTCCCGGACCCATACCCGAATAACCCGGATTTTTCAGGAAAGCCGGTTGTCTTTACTGTTACGGTAAAAGGAATCACTGAAGTTCATGTGCCGGAGCTGACGGATGAGCTTGTGAAGACGCTTTCTGATACCGCTTCAACCGTTGAAGAATATAAACAGGAAGTGCGTGAGTTTCTGGAAGAAAATAACGAATCGTCAGCCAGAAACATGCTGAAGAGCAGTGCGTGGGATGCGCTGATGGAGAATGCACAGGTGACAAAATATCCGAAGGAAGAACTTCAGGAAATGATGGATACCATTCAGGGCCAGATGGAACAGAATGCGGCTTATTATGGTGTGGAATTCGAAGAGTACAGAGATACGTATCTGGAAATGGATGAAGAAACCTATCAGACAGAGCTGACAAAAGCAGCGAAGGAACGCCTGAAAGAGCTGATGGTGATGGATCTGGTGATTGAAAAAGCAAAGATCGATGTTTCGGATGAAGCGCTCGATAAGAAATACGAAGAATATGCCCAGCAGACCGGTTACGGAAGCGTTGAGGAGCTGAAATCCGTTATGGAATCTTACGGAAGTCTGGAAGATTTAGAGCAGATGGCAAAGATGGATCTTGTGCAGGACTATCTCGCAGATAATTGTAAACAGGTTGAGAAGAAGGACGAGAATTAGCGCTCACAGGAAGAAAGAGGACAATTCATGATAAAAGCAGTGTTATTCGATATGGATGGGATTTTGATCGATACGGAGAAATACCTGACGGTCTACAAGCAGAAGGCAATGCGCGAAGCCGGATACAGGATGTCTCTGGAGGACGCGTATCTGTTTCGGAGTCTGGATGCAAAATTTGCCAGAGTGAAAGCAAAGGAAATGTACGGGGCGGATTTTGATTATGACGGGATCCGGGGACGCAGGCAGCAGCTTATGGCAAAACATATTGAGAAATATGGACTTGAGACGAAGCCGTTTGTGAGAGAGACGCTCACAGAACTGAGAAGACGAGGTTTTCAGATTGCGGTCGTGACTGCGACAGAGGAGACGCGGGCAGTGCGCTATCTGAAGATGGTCGGATTTGCGGATCTTTTTGATGAAATTATCAGCGCCTCCATGGTGGAAAATGGGAAACCCTGTCCGGATGTATATCTTCATGCCTGCGAGAAGATCAGAAAGAAACCGGAGGAATGTCTTGCGGCAGAGGATTCACCGAATGGTGTCCGTGCTGCATGGAGTGCCGGCTGCCATGTCGTGATGGTGCCGGATCTCACCGGACCGACGAAAGAGACTGCAGAAATGGCGGATTATGTGGTAAAGAATCTGGGAGAGATTCCGGAACTTCTGATGTTAAAATAAAAGGAAAGAGTAAAATGCAGGAACAGCATCCGATGTATGCCGGAAGCCTCCTGCATTTTTGAGGTGATGAGATGGATTTTGAAAGAGCAAAACAGAAATTCGAGGAGTATCTGGACGGTTATGACCGTGCGGACGATAAGATCAATCTGAAAATCATACATACGTATCAGGTGGTAGAATGCAGTGGTGAAATCGCGCGAAGAATGAAGCTGTCCGAAGAGGATACAGATCTTGCGAAAATGATAGGATTACTTCATGACATCGGGCGTTTTGAACAGTTAAAACGTTTCAATAGTTTTGATCCGGGGATGATGAACCATGCAAAATACGGAGCTGAGATTTTGTTCCGGCAGGGAATGATCCGGGAATTTCTTGAAGAAGACACTTGGGATGACATCATTTACACGGCGATCGACCGGCACAGTGATTTTCAGTTGGAAGGAATAGAAGATGAGCGGACACTCATGCACGCTAAAATAATCCGTGATGCAGACAAACTGGATAACTGCCGTGTGAAGCTGGAAGAAAAACTGGAAACACTTCTGGAGAAACCGCTTGATGTGCCGGGGCAGGATGTGATCAGTGACGAAGTCTGGAGATCCTGCCAGGAACAGAAATCCATTCTTTCAGAAAGTCGAAAAACATCCATGGACTACTGGGTGTCTTATGTAGCGTATTTTTATGATATAAATTATAAGGAAACGATGGAAATCATTCTGGAGAACGATTATATTTCACAGATCATACACCGGATCACATATAAGAATCCGGAAACCCGTGCTAAAATGGAAATACTGGAACAGCAGATTCTGGAATATGCCCGTCGGATGACGGATGATCATATATAAAATATTACGAGGTGAAGGAAAAATGGAAAGAGAAAAGAACGAGAACACCATACGCATGATTCAGGAGCTGACGGATGCGGCGGGGGCATCCGGATTTGAGGATGAGGTGATCCTGACTGCAAAAAAATACGGAGAAGAATTCGCACAGACTGAGGAAGACTGTCTGAGAAATCTCTATTTGTATCGTAGAAAAAATACAGGAAATAAGCCGGTTATGATGTTGGATGCCCACAGTGATGAAGTGGGCTTGATGGTTCATTCCATCAAGCCGAATGGAACACTGCGCTTCGTGACCCTCGGAAGATGGACCGATCAGGCACTTCCGGCATCGAAGGTACTGGTACGCAATCGTTATGGGAAATATATACCGGGCATTGTGGCATCGAAACCACCACATTTTATGACCCCGGCGGAGCGTCAGGCAGGAGGAAGCACGGATATCCAGTCCCTGGTGATCGACGTGGGAGCTGTGAGCAAAGAGGATGCAGTGGAGAATTTCGGAATACGGATCGGCGAACCTGTAGTTCCGGATGTCTCATTTACTTATGATGAGCAGCATGATATTATGATGGGCAAAGGATTTGATTGCCGAATCGGATGTGCGGCGCTGATCGAGACGATGCGAAGGCTTGCAGAAGAAGAACTGGCGGTGGATCTGGTCGGAGTCCTTTCTTCTCAGGAAGAAGTCGGAGAAAGAGGCGTAAGAGTTGCGGTGAACAAGGTTGCGCCGCAGATCGCACTTTGCTTTGAAGGCTGTCCGGCCGACGATACCTTTACAGAACCCTATGCGATTCAGACGGCGCTGAAGAAAGGCCCGATGCTCCGCTTTATGGACTGCTCGGTAATCTGCTCTCCGCGGTATCAGAGATATGTGCTGGATCTGGCAGAAGAAAAGCACCTGGCCGTTCAGGCTTCCGTACGGGAAGGAGGCGGAAACAACGGAGCGATCATCAACACCGCAATGGATGGAATCCCTGCAATCGTTGTGGGAGTTCCGGTGCGATACATTCATTCACCAAATGGAATTACGTCTTATTATGATTTTGAGGCGACGGTTCAGCTCGCGGTTGAAGTGGTGCGTTCTATGTCGGAAGAAGTGATTCGGTCATTTTAGTGGAACAGATGAAATGTCTTTTTAATAAGAGTTTTACAAAGAAAACCCTATAAAATGAGGAGTGCCGATGCCCAGCGAACTGAGCATCGGCGTTTATGAAAAAGAAAAAATTTATATGAAAAAGTTATTGCCTTTGTTTGATTATTAGTATACGGGAAAAATGTGATAAAACTGTGATAAGAATTTAAAAGAATTATGAATAGAACGTGAATAAGTGTTCATAAAAGGAGGAGAAATACGGACAGTGAAGGAAATACATATGATTTTGCATTTCGAATGAATTATAGTGGAGTCATTTGCGATGAGCGTGTCGGAAAATATCGAATAGGAACGAAGTAAGATGAAAAAATATTCAGAAGATTTGCTTCAGAAAATAAAAGAACGGATCAATCCTCTATTACATTCACGGAGGCGGTTTCTTTGGCGATCATCCGGACATCGTAGAAGAGTCCGTAAAAATGTTTGTGGCAAAGACGGATCTTTGTAGGCGGAGACAGCGCAGGCGGCAATCTGACACAGTATTGTACAACCAGAGACTGGGAAGATGGTGCGCATATGGTGAGAGGACAGATGCTTCTGTATCCGACGCTCAACATGGCAAAGGTGGAAGATGAATATTATCATCCGTCCATGGATCAGTTTGAGATGGCACCGAAACAGAAAAGAGGACTTACCAAAATGATCGGCATGTTCGGAGGAATGACGGACGGGCTGGAAGCCATACTCGGAACGGGCGATGTAAAGAATGATTATCTGAATCCATATACGAGAGATACGAAGAAAAATCCACCGACATTTGTGACGGTCGGAGGACATGATTTCCTGAAGCTGGAGACACTTGGGTATGCGATGAAGCTGCATAATGCCGGGGTGGATACTACGGCGGTATTGTATAAGGGATTTGGCCATGCATATTTTGATAACGCGGGAGTTTATCCTCAGTGTGAAGAATGTATCGATGAGATGGCCAGATTTATGCCGGAACATTAAAATGGGAATAATGATATGAAAAGCATATCAATTCATTCACTCGGAAGTTCCTCTAGAGATATACGGTTATCATAAATATTGCGAAAATATATGACGCGGAGAGGAGTTTTATCTTTCTCCGCGTCATTTTTAGCAATTCGTCTGTGAATACTCTTCGTAATAGCTTTTCGCCTCTTCGTTTGTCAGAGAAAAAAGCTTTTGTAATTTTAAGATGCTTTTTTCGGGGGGCATGCCTTCCTCAATATGATCGATGACGAATGCCCGTATGCCAGCTTCTCTCCCGATTTTCTCACCTTCTTCTCTGGCTTCTTCACGTTCTTGCCGTAGATGCCGTTCCTGATCATATTCATAAATACTCACACTCTTCGCCTCCGCTCTGTTTTTCTCCAGAAAATCTGAAAGAATTCCTTCTGCAATACACTCTGTAATTGCTCGTTCCACTGCATCTTCCAGATTCATTACTTTCGCGTACTGTCTTACTCTTGCTGTATATTCAGAATAATCTTTTAACGTTTTGCAAGAATTCATAAGTTCCTGATTATGGCCCGGATTGATGTTCAAAAGAAGAGCTTTCAATTCCAGTGCAGGATATAGTTCTTTATATTCCTCATTGTTCAGAAACGACTTCGGAGTTTTGAACAAGTCTGACAGTGGCAGCAGAACCCTGTCAGGCAATTGCTCTTCGCCATTGTAGAATATTACGAAAAATGGAACAGGAATCATAACTGCCTTATGTCCGTATAAATTTTCTTTCCTGGTAAGAACTGAATATAAGTCTGCTATATACATCAGATATCGAAGCGGAAGGTTCGGGCTATAAGTGGATTGGTGCTCATACAGTGACAATCTGGAATCAATGATAAATGAGATATCATTGTGCATTGCCATATAGATTGCATTTTCCAGTGTGTTAATTTCCAACAGTTCTGGGTCTGTGTAATTGGTCTTTCCAGTTGCATTATAAAGTCCAAGCAGTTCTTTCTTATCACTAAACAACATCTCGAAGATTCTGGCTTTATAGATGCGGTTTGCATGGGGCTGCACCTGCGCAGCTTCCGCAGGGACCGTTTCTGTCTGGAAGCTGTTTTGGAGCTCGTTTTTTCCTGTTTTGTTCATATAATAACCTCCTTTGAAATTGTGCAGGAGGCCAAAAAACAGAATACCGAAAGCCGTTTCCTTTGAAACCTCTCTGCTGGTGTATGGGAATAAAAGCATCGAGATTTCATGAATTAGAAAATTTCAAGAATGTTCAGATGCGATGATTACGCATAAAAGAATCTGATTTAATGCTTTGAAGAAATTGTATCACATAGAATTAGGAAATGCTATAGGTATTTTTAGGTTTATCTACTGATTAGATGTTTTCCAATTATGTTTCACACAGTAGCCAGCATTTACTGCGGGCTACGTGCCAATTGTAACGCCTTCCGGACAAAGCAGGAAAATAATTTCCTCATGGCCGAAGAATGGAAGAACATGGCTTCCGGATGCCACTGTACTCCTACGGCGAAGGGATGTCCAATAAGTTCTATAGCTTCTACCGTTCCGTCTGAGGTATGTGCGCAGGCAATCACATTTTCTCCGGTCAGATGTATGCTTTGATGATGAAAACTGTTGGTATAAAGAGAGTCTCCTGTGATCGTGTGCAGAAGACTTTCTTTTTCAATAAATACCTGATGACTGACATCACTTCTGTTCTGCGAGGTTTGCGTATGCAGAAATGGAGTTCCGGGCTGGAGTGAGAGATCCTGATATATGGTTCCTCCGGCAGCCAGATTTATAAGCTGCATACCACGACAGATACCTAATAGTGGTTTTCGCAATTTTAAAATTTCTTCTGTGAAATGAATTTGGAATACATCCAGTTCCAGGTTTGTTTCTCCGATACCCGGGAGAGGATTCTCGTCGAAAAGAAGTGGTGTGAAATCGCCGCCTCCTGGAAGAAGAAAACCGTCACAGAGTGAAAGAATACCGGTGACATCCCAGTCCGGCGGAAATGCGGGGATCAGTATGGGAAGTCCGCCTGAGAGCCGGATAGCAGTCACATAGCTGTCTGGTACAAAATGTTGTTTATCCTTCATTCCACATGTCAGAATTCCAATCACAGGATTCATTTCCAAAGACCTCCTTTTTGCTGTAGGCTGTTACAGAATATGTCTTTCACAGAGGAAATATGTGTGTCAGTCCGAAAAGATTTCACAGAAATTTTGTTTTTATTATGTTTTATAAATGTTATACTGTTCAAGTAGGACGGCGAGTCTTGTGTATTTCACTGGCAGTTAATCTGATTACGGATCGTTCGCTGGACCAGTATGACCCGGTTGAAGAAGTGGAGAATAGACAATTTATCTTGAAATAAGGAAGGGCAGAGGGGCTAAGAAATAGCTGCTCGGCTATAACGAAGGAGAAATGACAGAAAATGAACGCACTGATACTGGAAGGGGGAACCTTCCGACCTATATTTTCCTGCGGTGTCATGGATGCACTGTTGGATAACGATGTAAATTTTGATTATGTAATTGGAGTTTCGGCGGGGATCACCGATGGAGTTTCGTATGTTTCAAAGCAGAAAAAGAGAAACTATCATATTCTGATGAATCACCGACATGACAAACGGTATGTGGGGCTTCGGAATTACCTGACGGACAGAAGCCTGTTTGGCCTGAAGTATGCATATGAGACCATACCGAAAGAGATTTATCCGTTTGATTGGGAGACTTACCGGAACAATCCGACAGAAGTGCGTGTGGGCGTTACGAATGTCGAAACCGGGGAAGCGGAATATCTGGATGGAAAAGATCTGGAAGAGACCTGTGGCATGCTCAAGGCAACTTGCGCGATCCCGTTCGTGTTCCCGGCAATTGAACTGAATGGGAAGAAGTATTATGACGGCGGGATCTGTGATCCGATTCCGGTGCGCAAGGCGGAGGCGGACGGACATCCGAAGATGCTGATCGTTCTTACAAGGCCGAAAGGATATATAAAAACACTGTCAAAGGCGAATGTCGCGGCAGCGAAGGCGCTCCGCAAGAAGTTCCCTAAACTGGTGCGTCCGCTGATGACAAGGCACATGATGTATAATGAGACGGTTGTCTACTGCGAGAAGCTGGAGCGGGAAGGAAGAGCCGTGATCTTAAGGCCGACGAAAGAAGTACAGATTGATTCATTTGAAAAAGATCTGGAGAAAATCGACAGGATCTATCAGTATGGATACGATGAGACGGTGAAGAATCTGGAGAAGATAAAAGAAGTTTGCTTTGACATTTAAACGATAAGTTCAATGAAAAGAGGGACATATTTGTATTCATATCCAACAATAGATAAAGTAAAAACAGGAAGAAGAATCAAGGCTCTTATGAAAAAAAGAGGATTGAATGTGAAAAATGTTAAGGAATACCTTGGACTTGGCAGTGTGCAGAGTGTCTATCACTGGCTGGATGGCAGCAGTATGCCCACCATCGATAATCTTTATGCGCTGAGTGAACTACTGCAGGTGCCGATCGATGATATGCTGTGTGGGAATAGAGAGTTGAAGAGAAATGATGGGCAGAGGAATTTTGCTAAAAGAGTACAGTGTTATTATAAGAAGTTGGTGGAGAGGATTCAGGGCAGAATGGTTTAGCTGTATTTATACGGATTGAGGAACCACGCAAGTGACGAAAGCGCCGGAAATCGGCGATGCAAGAGTGGCTTACTTGATAAAACGGTACGCCAAAGGGTAAGATTGAAACGTAGAGAGGAGGAAGAACGATGGATTTCGGGAAACAGATCAGACAGATTCGGAAAGACGCCAAACTGACACAGGAGCAGATGGCGGCAAAGCTGAATGTATCCAGGCAGGCCGTCTCAAACTGGGAGAACAATAAGAATCTTCCCGATCTGGAAATGATCATTACGATTTCCAGAGTGTTTGGCCTTTCTCTGGATCAATTAATGGTAGTGTCAAGTAATCTATGAAAAAACTGAGTAATAAAAATAGGCTCAGATGAACCTTGAAAATTGCAGATATGTTAGTGATTGGTAGTGTACGCCACCCTTCCGGTGGCTGTTTTCCCTTCCGGCTCGGAATCTAAGAACAGTTAACAGCTTCACCGTGTTGTTGTTTCAGGATGGTCTGCTGGCCAAGGAAGATGAGAAGCTGCCACTTACCTGGCATGTTGTCAGCACCTTGCAACAGATCCACTTCGTTTAGAACTTTGTATTTATTGTGTTTGTGCGGACGAAGGAAGTTATAGTAAGCAACCCAGAGAGCAAGGTCGTAATTGGCACCGTCGATGTTGTCAAAACCATTTGTGTGACGATAAGAAGCCTTATAGGTGCGGTTCAGCCGTTCAATCATTTGTTTGAATGGTCGGTGTTCTGTAGAAACAGCATCGTCGTTGGTAAGTCCAATAACCTGAGTGATTTTGAATGTAAAGTCTTTTCCGAACTTCTTTCCGAATTCCATTGCGGCAAGTGGGTAGGCGCTGTATCCGTCAGCGATAAATTTAAAGTTTTCCGAAAGCTTTGCAAGCCCCTGAAAAGCCATACGCATGGCGAGGATGCAGGGACCGACACCACGATTGTCAGAAACCTGGTAGCCGATGATGGATCGGGTGGCGGCATTCATGATGAGCCAGATGTAGGTCTTGATACCACGGATTTTTATGTAGGTTTCGTCAGCTGTGAACACATCCCCCTTTTCGTAGGGATACTGATCAACAAAAGGTTTGATGCAGACGGCGGCAGTCTTGCAGTAGTTGGCGATCTGCTGATGGGAGATGCTGATGTTATATAGGTCTTTGAGAGCCTGAGAAGTTTTGCGCAGGGAAAGACCGAGGTTAACATGAAGAGTCAGACATAAGGACATGACATGCGCGTTGTGCTTGCTGAATTTCAAGGAAGAGGCATTCTTTGGCAGGGTAGACAAATCCATGCTGAAAAAATCCATCGTGAACTCACGGTAGATATAGTGGAGCTTATATTTATTTTTGCCGTAATCCTCTTTTAGATCTTCCTTATCCACTTTTTTGAGGTTGTGGAGATAGTAAGGGCATTTGGGATTGACACACTTATGGACGATAAAGTGCTTGCGGTCTTTCTTTGGGACTAGAGTATTGCCACAGTGCGGACAGCGTAGTTTCACAGAGGAGAATCGACTTGCATCCGGGGAGAACCTTGCATCGCAGACCTTACAGAGCAGCTGACCTTTGGAACCGTTGTTTTTGTATAGGAATGGTTTCGGTGCATTGCAGCGGGGGCAGGTGCAGTCATCAGGAATATTACATTCTGATCGGCGGATGACAGGGCGAATCTTCTTACCATAACGTTTTTCGTAGTAAGGGATTAGATCCTTGTAAGTCCAGTCCTGGCGGAAGTCGGTGATCAGAGGGAGTTCATCAATCTTGAACTTTTGGTATTTGGGAGAATGGGAATCATCAAAAGCCCATTGCTTAAGAGGAATGTATCTGCAGATAAAGTTGAGAAGCCAGCAGTTTTGCTGGTAAAGATATTGAATAATTGAGAGTAAGTATTGTATAATGTCCATGAGCATTGGCTCCTTTTGAGGTAATGGATTTGTGGTGAACTCATTATACACGAAAAGGGAGGTCAATGCTCTTCAAAAAACTTCTCGGGCATGAGATTCCGGACGGAAAATGGGGCGGAGAATTGGGAATGAACGATGCGATTTGTCAGATGTATTACGCAAAGAGTCCGGCCGCACGCCTGATATATAAGATATTAACCAACCTTAAGAAAAAAAGTGAAGAGAAAGGAAAACCGGATCTGAATATTCTCTTCATTTACAATATGCCGCTCCGTGGAATTGCCAAAATGACAAACGGAATGGTAAGCATGGACATGGTCAGAGGAATGGTGACAGCAGTCAACGGACATTTCTTCCGGGGAATGAAACAGATCATATCAGGCTTCTTTAAAAATTCAAAGGAAAATAAAGCCTACACAGCAAAAATTTCCCGTAAGTAAAAGTGAGGTATAAAAATGGGTAATTTGAAAGAAAAATGGATGAGCATTTGGGGTGGATTTGAAGAAAAACATCCCAAACTGGCAAAATGGGTATATCAGATTTTTTACTTCTTTGTGTTCAGCATGGGCGTTACCGTATTCCAGTATCTGGTCTTCACATTCATGCCGGGGATCCTCGGAATCGGCCTTGCCGGAACAGAATTCATGTGGCCACAAAAAGAAATGCATCTCTTCGGAGTGGATTTTACATGGAGCCTTTTGGGATATAACGTACTTCGTGATGCCAGCGGAGCGGTTATGATAGGGGGCGGACTTGGATATTTTATCAGTTACGAAACGGGTTCATTTCTTGCGCAATGAATTAATTTTCCTCTGCAGAGAAATATCACTTTTAAGAGTAAAGGAAATCCTTTTTACCAGGCAATGTGGTACTTTATCGCATGGGTAGTAATATCGCTGGTATGTAACGGATTCAATAATTTATGGATGCCGATCGCATCAGCATATGTTCCGCCTGCAGTTTATAATCTGCTCGTAACCTTCATTACAGGAGGAGTTTCCATGGTAATCTTCTTCTTTGTATTCAAGATTATCTTTCCGGAAGGAGAGAAATAGGGACGTTGCAAAGGATTTTGACGTAATATTTCGTGCAATTCACAAACAATTAATACATTTGTTTAAAGACATGGCTTTTGCCCCCAACATCGTGTCAAGATGCAACGTCCCTATTTCTCCCATGCGCCAAGTTCCGAGACGGCAGATTCCCTGAATTCACTGATCGCGACGGATGAACTTCAGAAAACGATTCTCTACTCCCTGAATCCGAATGATAATGAGGCGATCGGAACGATCCTCGGATGTTTCCAGGGAACAGAGGCTGCCGGCAAGATCCAGCAGGGAAGTGCATGGTGGTTCAACGATCACAAGCAGGGAATGATCGCGCAGATGACATCCCTGGCAAATCTCGGGCTGCTCGGAAACTTTGTGGGAATGTTGACAGATTCCAGAAGCTTCCTGTCCTACACAAGACATGAGTATTTCCATAGAATCATGCGCGAACTGATCGGAGGATGGGTAGAAAACGGAGAATACCCGGCGGACTACAAGGCATTGGAAAAGATCGTATGCGGAATTTCTTATAATAATGCAGTAAAATACTTTGGATTTGAGTTATAAACCATGCAGGATATGACGAAAGGAAAAATGAGGGGAGAGAAGACCGGTAAATAAAAATTTCCTTGCAGCCATGATTCAAAATGGCCTGCAAGGAAATTTTTTTTTATTCAAATTACAAAGAATTTATGCGTTCTTGTCTAGCCAGTTCATTGCTACTTGAGCGTAGATTGCCGCACCTGTGGATAAGATATCCTCGTTAAATAAAACCTTTGGATTGTGCTGCCCAACACGTTTGGAAGGATCTTCCGGTCCGGCACCGATCATGTAGTAAGAACCAGGCACTTTATCGGTAATTTCAGCGAAATCTTCTGAGCCCATTCCGTGGCCGCCACGAATGACCTGAATCTGCGGCAGCATGGATTTAACGGTATCCTCTACCAGAGCAGTTACGGCATCATCTGTAACGACACTTGGGCACGAACTTAAGGTTTCATATTCCATCTGGCAGCGGTAAGTCATGGCAACACCTTTGGCAACCTCTTCAATTCGTTTAACAAGTCTTTCGCGAACCTCTTTCTTAAAGGTACGAAGAGTTCCCTGAAGAACGGCACGCTCAGGAATTACATTCGATACATCGCCTGCAGCAAGCTGGCCGATTGTAAGAACAGCTTCTTCCGTTCCGCCGATCTCACGTGCGATCAGTGACTGAAGGGCAAGATAGACCTGAACGGCTGCGTTGATCGGATCAACACAAGCTTCCGGCATAGAGCCGTGTCCGCCATGACCGATCAGTGTGATTTTAAAACCGTCTACAGAAGACATTGGCTCTTTGCCGGTCATGATAATACCCTTCGGAATGATTGCGATTACATGCATTGCAAAAGCAGCATCCACATGCGGATTCTCCAGCACACCTGCCGCTACAGCTTTTTTAGCACCCTGGAATACTTCCTCTCCTGACTGGAATAACAATTTAACCGTTCCTTTTAATTCATCTTCATGCGCTTTTAAGAGCTTTGCCGCACCCAGCAAGAAAGTTCCGTGCATGTCATGACCACATCCGTGCATGCAGCCATTGGTGGATTTAAACGGTACATCAGCTTCCTCCGTCACAGGAAGTGCGTCTACATCACTGCGGAGCATGAAGCACTTTTTCCCCGAACCGATCGTTGCTTCAATGCATGAAATATCTTCGTATACTTTGTATGAAATTCCCATCTCGTCTAATCTCGCTTTGATAAATGCAATTGTCTGAGGGAGAGTTGTTCCCGTCTCCGGAATCTGATGAAGCGATCTTCTCCATTCAACAAGTTGTCCCTGCAGTTCGGCAGCCTCTTTTAATAATTCATTTCCCATCATGAAATCTCCTCCTGTTCTTAAATTGGTGAACAATTGTATTGTAGCACAATTTGCAGGGTACAATTATAAAATTTTTATAATATAATAAGTCCTTAAGAGTGTAACGGAGCAGCGATGGTATTTCATTGTACTAAATACCAAGGTAAAGGCGGAGTATTCCAAGGATGAGCAAATGGGCAGGATAAAACCAATAGTTAAGCATTTTATTCTGTTTGCCACGCTCGCCGTTATATGTAAGTGTCAGACCAAAGCCTAAAAGTGACCAAGGCTGTGTATACATGGAAGCGTAACCAAAAGGAATGGCAAAGAGCGGCACATCATGGAACAGATAAAAGAAATAACCGATTAAAATAGCGTGGTGCTCATAATCAAGACTCAAATATATGGCAGCTATGCACATTATGATAATAATAATCCACGATACAAAATACCAAAGCACTTTTGGCAGCTTCTGCATTTTTTCTTTTAAAATGTCTATACTCCATATTGTCATGAGAACAAACGCCAGGGTGAACATGACGTTATTCCAGTTCATATTAAAAAAACATGCCGTTGTAAACATATCAAAAGGTACTTCTGATATTACACCGAATAACAGTAAATTAAACAGATATTTCTTTCGGCTTCGGGTTTTGAAATAACCTTCAACCAGCAAAAAACAAAACAATGGGAATGCAATTCTGCCGATAATGTCAAATAGATTACTCACAACAGTAAGGACTCCGTCATTTGAAGTCAGATTTGGATAAATCAGTGCTTTGTTTACATGGTCAATAAGCATGGATGTGATGGCGATCAGCTTTAGCCATGCCCCCGAAAGAAACTGAACTTTGCTGCATAGATTGTTGATTTTTTCTTTCATATTATTTTCATGGTATTCAAGTAAAAATGTTAAAAAGTTTTGGATAGTGGCTCCATTATACAGTATGAAGTGTTAAAAAGAAAGCGAAAAATGATGAATCCGTCTTTTTGTGCAGTTTGCGCCCTCTGGCGGTCGCAAATGCGTTTTTCAACGGCCGCTATGCGGAGCAGAACGGCCGCTCGTATTTAGTTGATTGTTGATAAGTTATCGTATGTTTATCT
>NZ_JBQHUC010000022.1:0-48392 GCF_052065395.1 Bariatricus sp. HCP28S3_F11
TGCCGTATTATCGCTGTCAATCTGCCATTAGCTCCCAGACTGCGCGGTCGATTCTTTAAAGGACGGAAAAATAATTTGTCGTTTGCGTCTCCCTCAATTCGCTGTCCAACAAAACCGTCCGTTGCCCAAAGTCTGGCCGCCGTGATCGGGGCCACCGCCCGCAAGGACGGCTACCTGGAGGGCGGCGGCTGGCGGGTCAGCTGGTGTGTGGGCCACCTGGCTGGGCTGGCCGACGCCGACGCTTATAACCCGGACTACGCCAAGTGGCGCTATGACGATCTGCCCATTCTGCCGGAACCCTGGCAGATGGTGGTGAGCAAGGACAAGAAGAAACAGTTTGATGTGCTGAAACAGCTGATGAACGCCCCGGATGTGACCGAAGTGGTAAACGCCTGCGACGCCGGACGCGAGGGGGAGCTGATCTTCCGCAGCGTCTACGAGCTGGCGGGCTGCCAGAAGCCTATGAAGCGGCTCTGGATTTCCTCGATGGAGGATTCCGCCATCCGGGAGGGCTTTGCAAACCTGCGCCCCGGTGCGGACTATGACGGCTTACGGGATGCGGCCCTCTGCCGTGCCAAGGCGGACTGGCTGGTGGGGATCAACGCCACCCGGCTGTTTTCCGTGCTGTACCACCGGACCCTCAACATCGGGCGCGTCATGTCCCCAACACTGGCCCTCATTGTCCAGCGGGAGGCCGAGATCGACACCTTTAAGCCGGTGCCGTTTTACACGGTGACGCTGGAGCTGCCCGGTTTCTCTGTTTCAGGGGAACGCATGGCGGACAAGGGCACCGCCCAGCAGCTGAAAACGGCCTGCCAGGATGCGGCTGCTACGGTGAAAAAGGTGGAGCGCAAGGACAAATCCGAGAAGCCGCCCGCCCTCTATGACCTGACCACCCTCCAGCGGGACGCCAACCGGCTGCTGGGGTTCACAGCCCAGCAAACCCTGGACTATTTGCAGAACCTCTATGAAAAGAAGCTCTGCACCTATCCTCGGACGGACAGCCGTTACCTGACTTCGGATATGGCAGCAAGTCTGCCGGAGCTGGTCCGGCTTACCGCTGGGGCGCTGCCCTTTGCCGCTGGTATGGAGCT
Organism: Bariatricus sp. HCP28S3_F11; assembly: GCF_052065395.1. Classification (NCBI taxonomy): domain Bacteria; kingdom Bacillati; phylum Bacillota; class Clostridia; order Lachnospirales; family Lachnospiraceae; genus Bariatricus; species Bariatricus sp. HCP28S3_F11. The sequence goes on from NZ_JBQHUC010000022.1 coordinate 1,095, forward strand.
TGCCTGCAATGCGGCACAGGTCATCAACGACAAGAAAGTGACCGACCACCATGCGGTGATCCCCACCCGCAACCTCCAGGGCGCGGACCTGTCCAGCTTGCCAGTTGGCGAAAAGGCGGTGCTGGAGCTGGTGGCCCTGCGGTTGCTGTGCGCTGTGGCTCAACCCTATATTTTTGCGGAAACCGCCGTTGTTGTGGAGTGCGCCGGTGCGGAGTTTACCGCCAAAGGCCGCACGGTGAAAGATCACGGCTGGCGGGCGCTGGACGCTGCATACCGCGCAGGGCTGAAAAATGTGGAGCCGGAAACCGAGGACAAGGCTCTGCCGGAGCTGTCTGAAGGTCAGACGCTGCCCCTTTCTGGTGCTGCCGTCAAGGAGGGCAAGACCACCCCGCCCAAGCACTTCACCGAGGATACGCTGCTTTCTGCGATGGAGACTGCTGGGAAGGACGATATGCCGGACAATGCCGAGCGCAAGGGGCTGGGGACCCCGGCCACCCGCGCCGGTATCCTGGAAAAGCTGGTGTCCACCGGCTTTCTGGAACGCAAAAAGAGCAAGAAAACCGTGCAGCTTCTGCCGTCCCATGATGCGGTGTCCCTTATCACCGTGCTGCCGGAGCAGCTGCAATCGCCCCTGCTGACCGCTGAATGGGAGTACCGGCTGGGAGAGATCGAGCGCGGAGAGCTGGCCCCGGAGGACTTCATGGCCAGGATCAGCACCATGCTCCAGGAGCTGGTGAGGACCTATCAGGTCATCAAGGGAACCGAGTATTTGTTCACCCCGCCCCGCGTGGTGGTGGGCAAATGCCCCCGCTGCGGTGGCGATGTGGCGGAGCTGCAAAAGGGGTTCTTCTGCCAGAACGAGGGCTGCAAATTTGCTATCTGGAAAAACAACAAGTGGTGGGAGCTGAAGCGCAAGCAGCCCACCAAGGCCGTCGTGACGGCGCTGCTCAAAGATGGCCGCGCCCATGTGACCGGCCTGTACTCCGAGAAAACCGGCAAGACCTACGACGCCACCGTGGTGCTGGAGGACGATGGGAAGTACGCCAATTTCAAGCTGGCCTTTGACCGGCAGAAAGGCGGCAAACGATGAAGCTCTCCCTCTATGAACAGGAAACCATCATCCTCTACAACCAGGCCGAGGCCGCCGCCGAGGTCTATACCAATGACCCCCGGCTGCTGGAGAAGCTGCGGCGGCTGGCGGAAAAATACCCGGACCAGATCGTGAAAAAGGACCGGCAGACTTTCACGGTCCCCAAACGCTGCGTGTCCGTCCGGGAGCCGTACAGCGACGAGCGCCGCAAGGCGGCCAGTGAACGGGCCAAGGCTGCCGGGTACAGGCCGCCCACCCCCAAGAAGGGCAGCGAGTAAGCATGGCCGAGAGCGTCTTTGAAGCCGTCAAGCAGTCCATCACCGTCCGGGAAGCGGCGCAGATGTACGGGATCGAGGTCAATCGGAGCGGTATGGCCTGTTGCCCGTTCCACGATGACAAAAATCCCAGCATGAAGCTGAACGAGGAATATTTCTACTGCTTTGGCTGCGGAGCCACCGGCGATGTGATCGACTTCACCGCACGGCTCTACAATCTGTCCCCCAAAGAGGCCGCCGAGAAGCTGGCCCAGGATTTTGGCTTGGCTTATGACAGTCAGGCCCCTCCCCGGAGGCGCTATGTCCGGCAGAAAACCGAGGCACAGAAGTTCAAAGAGGATCGGGACCATGCCTTTCGTGTCCTGGCTGACTACTTTCATTTGCTCCGCAAGTGGGAAACGGACTACACACCCAAAACACCGGAGGAAAATCCACATCCCCGATTCATGGAGGCAATCCAGAAAAAAGACTATGTGGGCTATCTGCTGGATTTTTTCCTGGAGGATACCCCTGATGAACAAAGACTGTGGATTGCCGAACATCAATCAGAAATCGCCAATTTGGAAAGGAGAGTGAAAATCATGGCTGATAAGCCCACCAACCGGGAGCGGTTGCAGGAAATCACGGCGGGCATTGAACAGGGTATCAAGGAGCTGTTCGAGAGCGAGAAGTATATGCGCTACCTGTCCGTTATGTCCAAGTTCCACCGCTACTCCGTCAACAACACCATGCTCATCTATATGCAGCGCCCGGACGCCACCCTGGTGGCCGGGTTCAACAAGTGGAAAAACCAGTTTGAACGCCATGTGAAAAAGGGTGAGCATGGCATTACCATCATCGCCCCTACGCCCTACAAAAAGAAGATCGAGGAAATGAAGCGCGACCCGGACACCCATGCCCCCATCCTGGACGCGGATGGCAAGGCGGTCATGGAGGAAAAGGAAATTGAAATCCCCATGTTCCGCCCGGTCAAAGTGTTCGATGTTTCGCAGACGGACGGAAAGCCCCTGCCGGAGCTGGCCTCCAGCCTGTCCGGGACGGTGCCGCACTATGAGGCGTTTCTGGAGGCGGTGCGGCGCTCCGCCCCGGTTCCCATCGAGTTTGAGCCGATGGCTGAGAACATGGACGGCTATTTTTCCTCCGAGCAGCAGCGGATCGCCCTCCGGGAAGGCATGAGCGAGGTGCAGACCATTTCCGCCGCCGTCCATGAGACCGCGCACAGCAAGCTCCATGACCCCAAAAAGTATGAGGCGGAGCCGACCTGGAAGATCGTGATGGTGAGTGAGGGCGGCACCAAGCATGACTTCCGACAGGATTTTGCCACCGAAGCGGAGGCAGAGCAGGCCGCCGCCGAGGAAGGCTGGCGGTATGTGGACGAAAATCAGTTTGAGTGGCGGCTGGAGGTAGAGGAAGATCTGACGGCGGTGAAACAGGCCGCCAAGAACCGCAACACCGAGGAAGTGGAGGCCGAGAGCATTTCCTATGCGGTCTGCCAGTATTTCGGCATACAGACTGGCGAGAACAGCTTCGGCTACATCGCTTCCTGGTCCAAGGACAAGGAGCTGAAGGAGCTGCGGGCCAGTCTGGAGACCATCAACAAGACTTCCTGCGAGCTGATTAACGACATCGAGCGCAACTACAAGGAAATCTGCAAGGAGCGCGGCATCGACCTGACTGCCGCCCCGGAGCCGGAGCAGGCACCCCAGCAGGCTGTGGAGGAAAAAGCCCCTGCGGAAGAAGTATCCCAGCCCAGCGCCGAGTACCGGGAGGCCCTGCTGGTGCTGGACGATACCACCTATCTTCATGTTCAGCCCTGCGACACCGGCTGGGACTACACGCTCTACGATGTGGAAACTATGAAGCAGCTGGACGGCGGCCAGCTGGATGGGACCGACATGGGCCGTTCCGCAGCAGTCAGCCATATCTGCGAGGACCTGGGGATGGGCAGCAAGTCCATCAAGTATGCCTCGCTGTCCATGATCGAAACTTTGCAGGAGGCGGCCTCCCAGCAGATGCAGGAACAGGTCAGCCAGCAGACCACAGAAACCGCAGCCGCCCAGCTGCCGGATGCCCAGGAACAGGCGTTGGACGAGTATCCCATGCCGGACCCGGTGCTGACCCAGGACGATCTGGAGAAATGCGGCTGCCTGGACAGCGACCTTCTGCCCCTCTCCAAAGAGCGGGCTTATGAGCTGATGGAGCGTGACCTGACCGTTTATATCATCCAGGAGGGCGAAAATCCGGTGATGGCCTTTGATACCGCCGACCTGGACGCTCATGACGGTATCTTCGCCCTGCCCCGCGAGGAATGGGAGGAAAGCCCGGAGTTTGATAAGCTGGTCAAGGACCGCATGGACCACCAGGAGGAACGGGAGCAGGCGTTTCTCTACCACAAGGGGGACTGCTTCGCCATTTATCAGGTGAAGCACACCGACGAGCTGCGGGACATCCGCTACGAGGGCCTGGAATGGCTCCAGTCCATCGGGCGGACGGTGCAGCGGGATAACTATGAGCTGGTTTACACTGCTCCGCTGCTGCCCTCTGACCTGAAAGGCGATACCACCGAACAGCTCTTTTACCGTTTCAACAATGAACATCCCGCCGATTACGGCCATCCGTCCATGAGCGTAAGCGACATCGTTGCCATCAAGCGGGACGGCAAGGTATCCTGTCATTACTGCGACAGCTTCGGCTTTCAGCAGGTTCCCGGATTCCTGCCGGACAATCCGCTGAAAAATGCGGAGATGATGTTGGAGGATGACTATGGCATGATCGACGGTATCATCAACAACGGCCCCAAGGAGCCGACGGTGGCCCAGCTGGAACAGCAGGCCCGCAGCGGCCAGCCGATTTCCCTCATGGATTTGGCTGCCGCCGCCCACCGGGAGGACCGGGAAAAGAAAAAGTCCGTCATGGAGCAGCTGAAAAGCCAGCCCAAAGCGGAATACAAAAAGACAGCGCCCAAAAAGAGCGCGGAAAGGGAGATTTGATATGGGAAACTTCACTTTTGAGGAAACGAACCTGCTTTGTATCTACAACACCGGCAGCCGCACCGGGCTGATCGCCGCTCTGACGGAGATGCGTGGTGAGCTTTCGCCGGAGGAAGCCGAGCTGCGGGAGCTGACCGACAGTGCCTTGGGCAAGCTCCAGGCCATGAGCGACGCCGAGTTTGCCCAGCTGGAGCTGTACCCGGACTTCGACGAGTAAGAACCACACCAAGACCCAGCGGGGCGGCCTGATGTGCCGCCCCGTTTCTATTTAACATGAAGGGAGGACAGAAAACCATGCCATCCAAAGCTGAATTTTACCGGCAGATGGCCGAACAGGTATCGACCCGGCTTGTGGGCAGCTGGCAGGAATGGACGGCCTTTCTCACTACCGCCGCCCGCCTCTACAAATATCCGTTCCATGAACAGATGATGATTTATGCCCAGCGCCCGGACGCCACCGCCTGCGCCGAGTATGATTTATGGAATGAAAAAATGGGCCGGTATGTGCGCCGTGGCTCCAAGGGGATCGCCCTGGTGGATGATTCCGGCGACAAGCCCCGGCTGCGCTATGTGTTTGATATTTCCGACACCGGCACCCGTGAACATTCCCGCACCCCCTGGCTGTGGCAGCTGGAGGAACAACACATTGGGCCTGTGTCGGCCATGCTGGAGTGCAACTACGGCGTTGCTGGTGACGATCTTGCCCAGCAGCTTATTGATGTGGCCGGAAAGCTGGCGAGTGAGTATTGGGACGAGCATCAGCAGGACTTCCACTACATCGTTGACGGTTCGTTCCTGGAGGAGTACGATGAACTCAACATCGAAGTCCAATTTAAGTCTGCCGCCACCGTCAGCATCGCCTACGCCCTGATGTCCCGTTGTGGGCTGGATACGGAACAATACTTCCAGCATGAGGACTTCATGCCGATTTTCGATTTCAATACCCCGGCCACGGTTGGGGCGTTGGGCGCAGCGGTCAGCCAGGTGAACCAGCAGGTGCTGCGGCAGATCGGCGTCACCATCCAGAACTATGAGCGCGAACAACTCGCGGAAAGGAGCGTTACACATGGAGAACAACCTGACTTACACGAGGAACGGCGATTACCTGATTCCCGACCTGAGCCTGAGCGAACAGCCGGAGAAGCCCCTGGGCAAGTACGGCAGGATGCGGAAAGCGTACCTGAAGGAACACCGGCCCCTGATCTACAACCAGCTGCTGCTAACCGAGAAGCTGTACCCGCACCTCATCGAGATCGACGAGACGGCGAACAGCCGTCTGGAGCAGATGATGCCCCAGCTGGCGGAGTCGGCGGGCGCGACGGAGGAGCTGAAAGCCCGCGATCCGATGCGCTGGGTGGGCCTGATGAACACCTGCAAGGCCCAGGCCGAGGAGATTCTGATGGCGGAGCTTATCAACAGCTGACCTTAAACCTGTTCCTCTCCGAAGCGGAACAAATCCAAAGAATAGACGAAGCAGAGAATGTGCAAACATCCTCTGCTTTTTCTTTTGCCCAGACCGACATCGACCATGTGCTGCGGCTGGGAGGCAACACGGACCGGCAGCGTGAACGCATTGTGGCAGCTTTTGAAAAGCAGAAGTCCACCGCCGAGATCGCAGCCTATCTGCAAAACCTCTATACCGGCGGCAACGGGATTGGCAGCATTACCGCATGGTATGCCGAGGACGGCATCCACCTGTCTCACGGAAAGTCTGCCCGTTATGACAAGTCCGCCCAGGTCATTTCCTGGGAGAGCGCCGCCGAGCGTATCGGCCAGCTTTTGCAGACCGGCCAGTTTGCCACCAATGTAGAGCTGTCCGAGGCCGAGGGCTATGAACGTTCCCTCCTTGCGGAAAAGTTCTGGAATCTGTATCACGATTTCAGCGATGAAGCCAGAGAATCCGGGTATCTGCCCAGCCTTGCCAACAATCCAGGGCGCGGTTTCCCGGAAGAATCCGCGTGGCTTACCGAGCAGCTGAAAAGCCCGGAGTTCCGCCAGACCCTTGCAGAAGAATATGCAGCATTCTGGACGGCCTATCAGCAGGACCGGGACTTGCTGCGGTTCCACTACCACAAGCCAAAGGAGATTTGGGGAAACCTGAAAGATCTGTCCCTGCCCCGCACCGCCTTTACCTCTCAGATGACGGAAGTACCTACGGTCAAGCAGTTTATCACCGAGGACGAGATCGACGCCGCCATGACCAGAGGAAGCGGTGTTTCTGGTGGCAAAGGCCGCATTTTTGCCTATTTCCAAAATTCCCACACCGATAAAGAAAAGGTGGATTTCCTCCGACACGAGTACGGCATTGGGGGCCACTCCCATGCCCTGTCAGGCGCTGGGGGCAGCTGGGAAGATCATGACGGAAAGGGCCTGCACTACAAAAAAGGCGGCTGCCCGGATGTGCATTTCACATGGGAGAAGGTTGCCAAGCGGATCACCAATCTGATTCAGAAGGGCCGCTATCTCACCGAACAGGAACAGGAGGAGTTCGACAAAATCCAGGCGGAAAAGGCTCTGGCCGAAGAAGATGCCCTGCAAGCCCAGCCGCCCGACACGGAACCTGCCGATGTTCTGCGGGAGGATGTGCCGGAGCAGCCCATTCCCACCCTCCGGGAGCTGCATGAGCGATACAAGCCCATCGTGCTGGAGGCCGTTACCCAGGACATCAGATACCGGAACGCCTGCGGTCACAGTGATTATGAAAACGCTATGATCGAGTGTAATGCTGCTGTGCGCCGCGCCATTCTTGATTCCCACGATATAGAGCTGATCCGCCTGTTCTCTGATGTGCCGGAATTTCGCCAGCGGCTGCACCGGGAAGTGGCAGACGAAACCTATCCCAAGCTCCATGAGCTGCTGCGTCCTCTCTCGGACAATGACATTGACCGGGCTATCCAGGACTGGAATGGTAAGATTGAGAGCAAACACGCCGTTGTCCGCTACATGAAAGACCATGCACGGGAAAAAGACACCGCTGCATGGCTGGCTCGTGAATTTGACGGCGGCGACGGTAAGACCCCGTTTGCAGTACGCCCGGAAAGCCCCGAAGGAACGGCGCTTCCCTGGCCCAAGGTGCAGCGCCGGATCGCCCAGCTTATTAAGGAGGATCGCTTCTATACCCAGGTCGAGCAGGACAATCTGGACGATGTGGACCCCATCGCCATCCGGGAGACCCTGGCCCAACGCGGCATTGTGGATGGTCATGTGGTGGACCCGGAAAAGCTGGACAACGATCCCTTTGTTCAGCAGGTCATGCGGGATGTGGAGGCCATATCCAGGGAGACCGCCCAAGCAGACCAGCCGGAACAGCCTTCCTCCGGCAATTCGCGTGTTCCTGTATCAGACAAGGAATATGCTGCGGCCCGTGGCACGGTCAGGGAGCGGACTTCTTATGATCCAACAGTCCCTCCCTACCATGTGGGGGATATTGTCTATCTGGATGACCGCGCTCACCAGATCACAGAGCTGCGGGATGACACGGTGGAGCTGCTGCCCACGGGCATGAGCTATCCCATCTACCGGGCCGAGCGTCAGGAACAGTTTGAGCAGCTTCTTCGGGCAGATAACCGCAACGACTTCTATACCGAGTTTCTTCCGGCAAACCCGGATGCGGTGGACCAGGACCTGCGGGATGTGCTGGCACATGGCCTGATCGGTGAGGCGGACAAGGCGGAGCTTTCCCAGCTGCTGCACAACGGCAAGAGCAACCGGGAGGTTGCCCTGTGGCTGAGCCGGGCCTATCCCAACATTGTGGAAACGATGGAGCTGGAGACCGGCGACACCGCCGACTACCGCACAATGCCTGAAGGTATCGAGCTGGAAGTGCTGGACGCAGAGGAAAAGCGGCTGGCCATGCTGTTTTTCCGCTGGGACGAAGTTGCGCCTTTGCTGCGCGGGCTGTATGCCCGTCAGCTGGACGGTTTTGGACAGGAACGCCCGGAACCGGCTGCCGAAACCCCGGCTTATCACGCCGAGACGGTGGCTGTCTATCCGGGCGACAAGAACCATCTGCCCTATGATGTGGTGGTTCAGACCCTGCGGACCGATGAACCGGAGCCTCCCGCACCTGCCATCGAACCGGAAAAGACCCTGGATGAAGTGCTGGACGAACATCCCATTTCCATCCAGGTCAATGGCGAGTGGCAGACCTTCCCCAATGCCAGGGCTGCCGAGGAAGCCGCTTATGGGGAGTACAAGGAGAACCTGCGCCGCACCGCCGAGAATTTCCGTATCACGGACGATCACCTGGGCGAAGGCGGTCCCAAGGCTAAGTTCCAGGCCAACATCGAGGCGATCAAGCTGCTGAAATACCTGGAGGGAACCACCGGGCAGGCAACGCCGGAGCAGCAGCAAGTCCTCTCCCGGTATGTGGGCTGGGGCGGGTTGGCGGATGCTTTTGACCCTGACAAGGAAAGCTGGTGCAAGGAATATGCCCAGCTGAAGGAGCTGCTGACCCCGGAGGAATACGCTGCCGTCAAAGGGTCTACCCTCAACGCCCACTACACCAGCCCCACGGTGATCCGAGCCATCTATGAAGCCGTGGGCCGCATGGGATTTGAGACTGGCAACATCCTGGAGCCGTCCTGCGGTGTGGGCAACTTCTTCGGTATGCTGCCGGAGGAAATGCAAAACAGCCGTCTGTATGGCGTGGAGCTGGATTCCATCAGCGGGCGGATTGCTCGGCAGCTTTATCCCCAAGCGCACATCACCGTGGCCGGATTTGAGACCACCGACAGGCGGGATTTCTACGATCTGGCGGTGGGCAATGTTCCGTTTGGCCAGTATCAGGTTCGGGATAAAGCCTATGACAAGCTGAATTTCAGCATTCACAACTACTTTTTCGCCAAGGCGCTGGACCAGGTGCGTCCCGGCGGCGTGGTGGCTTTTGTCACCAGCCGCTATACGATGGATTCCAAGGATTCCATCGTGCGCCGGTATCTTGCTCAGCGCGCCGAGCTGCTGGGAGCCATCCGTCTGCCCAATGACGCTTTCAAAAAGAACGCCGGTGCCGAGGTCGTTTCGGACATCATTTTCCTGCAAAAGCGGGATCGCCCGCTGGATATTGTGCCGGAGTGGACGCAGACCGGCCAGACCGAGGACGGCTTTGCCATCAACCGCTATTTCCTGGACCACCCGGAAATGGTGCTGGGTCGACAGGAACCGGAAAGCACCGCCCATGGTATGGACTACACCGTGAATCCCATTGAGGGGCTGGAGCTGGCCGATCAGCTGCATGATGCCGTGAAGTACATTCGCGGCACTTACCAGGAGGCCGAGCTGCCGGAGCTGGGCGAGGGCGAAGCCATCGACACTTCTATCCCTGCTGACCCCAATGTGAAAAACTACTCCTACACCGTTGTGGACGGTGATGTGTACTACCGTGAAAATAGCCGTATGGTGCGGCCTGACCTGAACGCCACCGCTGAGGCCCGTGTGAAAGGGCTGGTGGGGCTGCGGGAATGTGTCCAGCAGCTCATTGATCTGCAAATGGACGCCGCCACACCGGACAGCGCCATCCAGGATAAACAGGCCGAACTGAACCGGCTCTATGACAGCTTCTCTGCAAAATATGGCCTTATCAATGACCGGGCGAACCGGCTGGCCTTTGCTGATGATTCCAGCTACTATCTGCTCTGCGCGCTGGAAGTCATTGACGAGGACGGCAAGCTGGAGCGTAAGGCGGATATGTTCACCAAGCGCACCATCAAGCCCCACAAGGCGGTGGACACTGTGGATACCGCAAGTGAAGCTCTGGCCGTATCAATTTCCGAAAAAGCCTGTGTCGATATGGCGTATATGGCGGAGCTGACCGGCAAGACCGGCGACGAACTGGCCGCCGAGCTGCAAGGCGTGATCTTCCGTGTACCGGGACAGGTGGAGAAAGACGGCACTGCCCATTATGTAACAGCCGACGAATACCTGTCCGGCAATGTGCGGCGCAAGCTGCGTCAGGCACAGCGGGCAGCACAGCAGGACCCTTCCTTTGCAGTCAATGTGGAGGCTCTTACCGCAGCCCAGCCCAAAGACCTGGACGCTTCGGAGATCGAGGTGCGCCTGGGCGCTACCTGGATCGACAAAGAGTACATCCAGCAGTTTATGTATGAGACCTTCAACACCCCGTACTATCTCCAGCGCGCCATCCAGGTCAATTACGCCTCCTATACCGCCGAGTGGCAGGTCACAGGCAAAAGCTCCGTAAGCCAGAACAATGTGGCAGCCTATACCACCTACGGAACCAGCCGTGCCAACGCCTACAAGATTCTGGAGGATTCCTTGAACTTGCGGGATGTCCGTATCTACGACACCGTGGAGGATGCGGACGGCAAGGAACGGCGTGTCCTGAACGCCAAAGAAACCACGCTGGCAGCACAAAAACAGCAGGCCATCCGGGATGCTTTTAAGGACTGGATTTGGAAAGACCCGGATCGCCGCCAGACCCTGGTGCGCCAGTACAATGAAGAAATGAACTCCACCCGGCCCCGTGAATACGACGGGTCCCACATCACATTCGGAGGTATGAACCCGTCCATTACCCTGCGGGATCACCAGCTGGGTGCTATCGCTCATGTGCTGTACGGCGGCAATACGCTGCTGGCACACGAGGTAGGCGCTGGCAAAACCTTTGAAATGGTGGCTGCCGCCATGGAGAGTAAGCGCCTGGGCTTGTGTCAGAAATCCCTCTTTGTGGTGCCGAACCATCTGACCGAACAATGGGCGTCGGAGTTTCTGCGGCTCTATCCCTCCGCCAACATTCTTGTCACCACCAAAAAGGACTTTGAGACCCACAACCGCAAGAAGTTCTGCGCCCGCATTGCCACCGGCGACTATGACGCCATCATCATGGGACATAGCCAGTTTGAGAAAATCCCCATCAGCCGAGAGCGTCAGGAGCGGCTCCTTCAGGAGCAGATCGACGAGATCACCGAGGGCATTGCCGAGGTGAAGTACAGCGGCGGTGAGCGTTTCACGGTCAAGCAGTTGGAGCGCACCAAGAAGTCCCTGGAAGCCCGGCTGGAGAAATTGCAGGCCGAGAGCCGCAAGGACGATGTGGTAACATTCGAGCAGTTGGGTGTGGACCGCCTATTCGTTGATGAGGCGCATAACTATAAAAACCTGTTTTTATACACCAAGATGCGGAATGTGGCAGGTCTCTCCACCAGCGATGCCCAAAAGTCCAGCGATATGTTTGCGAAGTGTCGCTATATGGATGAACTGACCGGAAACCGTGGTGTGATTTTCGCCACCGGCACCCCCGTATCGAACAGCATGACCGAACTTTACACCATGCAGCGGTATCTCCAGTATGACCGCTTGCAAGAGCTGAACATGACCCACTTCGACTGCTGGGCCAGCCGCTTCGGAGAAACCGTCACGGCGCTGGAGCTGGCACCGGAAGGCACCGGCTACCGGGCAAGAACGAGATTCAGCAAGTTTTTCAACCTCCCGGAGCTGATGAACCTGTTCAAAGAGGTGGCGGACATCAAGACCGCCGATCAGCTGAACTTGCCCACCCCGGAGGTGGAATACCACAACATCGTGGCCCAGCCTACTGAACACCAAAAAGAGATGGTGCAGGTTCTCTCCGAGCGTGCCTCCAGAGTACACAGCGGCAGCGTTGACCCCTCAGAGGACAATATGCTCAAGATTACCGGCGATGGCCGCAAGCTGGGTCTGGACCAGCGTATCATTAATCAGCTGCTGCCGGATGAACCCGGAACCAAGGTCAATCAGTGTGTGGGTAATATCATGCAGATCTGGCGGGACGGCGAGGCTGACAAGCTGACCCAGCTGGTATTCTGCGACATTTCCACACCCCAGGCAGCTCCCTCCAAAAAGGCAGCCAAACAGCTGGACAATCCCACACTTCATGCGCTGGAACAGGCTGTGCCGTTGGATGAGCCGGAGCCTGCCTTTACCATCTATGAGGACATCCGGCAAAAGCTCATCGCCCAGGGAATGCCTGCCGAGCAGATTGCTTTTATCCACGAAGCCAAGACCGAGGTGCAGAAGAAAGAACTGTTTTCCAAGGTCCGCACTGGACAGGTGCGTGTTCTGCTGGGCAGCACCTCCAAAATGGGCGCTGGCACCAATGTGCAGGACCGCCTTGTGGCCCTCCATGACCTGGATTGTCCGTGGCGTCCGGGAGACCTTGCCCAGCGCAAGGGCCGTATTGAGCGCCAGGGCAACCAGAACCCTCTTGTCCATGTGTACCGTTATGTGACTGAGGGAACCTTTGACGCCTATTTGTGGGTGCGACACGAAGTCGCTTAATTTAACTGTTTGGCGGTAATTCCGACCAAACCATCCATTCCGTTGGATGAAGCCAATATCCCCGGCTTTGCCAGTAATGGCATTGTTCGGAAGCGGATATAAATGGAACCCTATTTGGAGCAAATCCCGTGAGGGAGAAGCAAAACTGCCAGCTACAAGGCGGTTAGGGTGCAGGCTTTCTGATAGCATGGTTAATTAACTGAATCACCGTAAGCTTCGTTAAGGCTGAACAAGCCAAAGTAGCTGACAGGCTTGAACCAAAAGGTGTGCAGTTGGATATTCCTCTCCACGATAGGAATACACGGACATAAGACTGCCGGAGTAGAGGTGGAACCTAAACTATCAATGATTGTTGATTAAGTGGAACGTGTCAAGCCCGTATTCTCGCCTGCAAAGGCAAGTGGACCGTAAGGGAAGCCGTTGGGAATGCGGGTAAAGGAGTGCGGAGGAAGCGAATGCCGACCTTGTAATGAGGACGGATAGGGGTTCAAAATTTGCCCCACCCGAAAGGGGAGCAGAATTCCGCATGGTGCTTAATTACGAGAGAGTTTATAGAATTTTTGAAAGGAGTAAGGCAAATGAACATGAAAATGTGTGCGACTTCTGACGTTGCAAAGGCATGGGACAGCATCGACTGGAACAAAGCGAATGCATACGTTAAAAAACTGCAAATGCGTATCGTAAAGGCTCATCAACAGGGCAGAACCGGCAAAGTAAAGTCTTTGCAATGGCTGCTTACACACTCTTTCTACGGACGTGCTTTAGCTGTAAAAAGAGTAACGAGTAATAAAGGCAAAAAGACAGCAGGTGTAGACAAAATCTTATGGTCTACTCCCAAACTGAAATATGAAGCAATTCTCAGTTTAAAACGAAGAGGCTACAAACCATTACCGTTAAAGAGGGTATATATCCCGAAAAAGAACGGAAAAATGAGGCCGCTCAGTATCCCATGTATGAAGGATAGAGCGATGCAGACATTGTACAAATTTGCACTGGAACCGATTGCGGAAGTCACTGCTGACCCTAACTCCTATGGATTTAGAGCAAAGAGATGTGTCCAGGATGCAATCGAACAGTGTTTTACCTGTCTGAATAAAGCAAAATCCCCTAAATGGGTGCTGGAAGGAGATATTAAAGGCTGTTTTGATAATATCAGTCACGAATGGATACTGAACCATATCCCAATGGACAGAGATATTCTGCGTAAATGGTTAAAGAGTGGGTACGTTGAGACCGGAAGATTATTTCCGACAGACCTCGGCAGCCCACAGGGTTCGGCTATTTCACCAACTATCTGCAACATGGTGTTGGATGGTCTGGAAATCCAGATTAGGAAGAAATACCACAAAACGAAAAGGGATGGAAAAGCATATTTTCCAAAAGTGAACTTTATACGTTATGCTGACGATTTCATCGTCACAGGCGAAAGCAGAGAGCTTTTGGAAGCAGGTGTTCTCCCGATTATCCGGGAATTTTTATCAGAGAGAGGGTTGGAACTGTCAGAAGAAAAGACAGTGATTACCCATATCGAAGATGGTTTTGATTTTCTCGGATGTAATATACGGTGGTACAAAGACAAGCTTCTTACAAAACCATCCAAAAAGAACTATAAAGCCATTGTGAATAAGATACGGGGGATTATAAAGCAAAATCCATCTATGAAGCAGGAAGATTTGATAAGAAAGTTAAATCCGGTCATCAGAGGTTGGGTAAATTTCCAAAAGTATAATGTCTCCTCGCAGGCGTTTGACAGGTTTGATTTCGATGTATGGAGATGTCTGTGGAGATGGTGCAAACGTAGGCATCCGAAGAAAAGCCACAAATGGATAGCAAAGAAATATTTCAGGAGAGTCGGCACAAGGAACTGGACATTCAGTGTAAATTTGGCAGACTCATTTGAATTACATTTGATATATGCTACTGATACTAAAATAGTAAGGTGGCTGAAAACAAAATCAGAAGCGACACCATTTGACGAGTGTTTCACAGAATATTTTGAGGACAGAGACACAAAGAGAATGCTTCGGGAAATCAATGGAAGAAAGAAATTAAATGCACTGTACAAAATGCAGAAAGGCATTTGTCCGCATTGTGGTGAACCTATCACAGTGGAACGGGGATTCCGAATCCATAAGGAAGTAGGAGCAGATTTTAAAGAAAAGAATGTTTTATTACATGCTGATTGCCATAGAGAACTTCATTACTCGAAAATGTTGATGAACTGGTTCTGCTAACGCAGGGCTTATAAGTGCTTGAGCCGTGTGAGGGGAAACTCTCACGCACGGTTCTTAGAGGGGAAAGCGGTAGTAATACCGCTGACCTACTCGACCAGACAGTGGAGAACAAACAGAAATTCATCAGCCAGATTATGACTTCCAAATCGCCGGTGAGAAGCTGCGATGATGTGGACGAAACGGCGCTGTCCTTTGCCGAGATCAAGGCCCTGTGCGCCGGAGACCCTCGTATCAAGGAGCGCATGGATTTGGATGTGGAGGTTGCCCGCCTGAAGCTGATGAAAGCCGACCACCAGAGCAAGCAGTACCGCCTGGAGGATCAGTTGCTCAAATACTTCCCCCAGGAAATCGAAACCAACAATGGATTTATCAAAGGCTTTGAAGCGGACCTGGAGACCCTGGCCGCCCATCCTCACCCGGAGGATGGCTTTGCTGGGATGGATATCCGGGGAGATGTGCTGACTGACAAAGAAAACGCCGGTGCAGCCTTGCTGGACGCCTGTAAGGAGGTCAAAGGCTCCGAACCGGTGCAGATCGGCAGCTATCGGGGCTTTACTATGTCCGTGGAGTTTTCCGCTTGGAAACAGGAATATACGCTCCTGTTGAAAGGCCAGATGACCCACCGGGCAAGCCTCGGCACAGACCCGCGCGGAAACCTCACCCGTATCGACAATGCACTGGCTCAGATGCCTCAGCGTTTGGAAGCCGTGAAAAACCAGCTGGACAACCTTTACCAGCAGCAAGCCGCAGCCAAAGAGGAAATCGGAAAGCCGTTTCCTTTTGAGGACGATCTGCGAGTCAAGTCCGCTCGTCTGGTGGAACTGGACACGCTGCTGAACATTGACGGCAAGGGCCACGCCCAGCCGGAAACTGTGGTTGCCAAGAGTGCGCGGCCTTCGGTGCTGGACAGCTTGAAGCGCCCGGTGCCGCCCCGAAGCCCCGAAAAGAAACCAAAACAGCATGAGGAGGTGCGATAACATGAAACCCAACGATCTGAATACGGCCCTCTATGAGAAGATGGCCGCCGAGCAGGACAAATTCCGGGACTGGCTGAAAAGCCAGCCCTCGGCAGAGATCCTGAACCACGCCTATGCGTACACTGTCCGGGAGGACATCGTGATGGCGATGGAGGAACTGGAGCTGACCGATGCCCAGGCCCAGGCGCTGCTGGATTCGCCCACGCCGCTGGCTGATGTGTACCACTACTTTGAGAAAGTGGAGACCGACCACATGGATGTGGTTCGGGACTGTATCGAAATCAGGGCCGATGATGTGTGCAGAACCCAGGAGGAGCTGCGGAAGGCTGCCGTCTATCCTCACTCGGCTGCCTATGCAAAAGAGCATGGGGAGCTGGAGCAGTACCGGGCCTCAAACAACGCAAATCTCCAATGCAAGGAAGCCATTGAAGCGGCGGTGCGGGAACACTTCGACGGGATGTATCTCAGTCACGATACCGCAAAGGGCGTGATCGAGACCTATGGTATGGACCGGGTCATGCTGGTCCTTGCCAACACCGTCCAGCTCCAGGATTGGGATGGGCGCTACTCGCCCCGGAACAAGGAATGGGCCAAGACCATCCCCAACTATAACTCCGATACCGTCCGGGTTGGCTATGCAGTAAACAGCCACCCTGCTGTCTTGAATGGGTTTATTGATCTGGTGCGCGAGGAACATCTGCGCCGCCAGCCCTTGACGGCAGAGGACATCCAGGCCGAGGCGGAACGGATTTTGCGGGAGCTGCGCGCACCGGATGTGCCGAACAGCCCCCACGGAACCCATTACATGGCCCGCATTTCCCCGGAGTTTTTGAACCGTGCCGGGAGCAAAGACCATGACCGGCTGATGAATCTCCTGCCGTTTCGCAGTCTGGCGTTTACCGGCATGAAAGGGATGCCCGGAACCTATGCCACCATCCTGGCCAGCGAGGATCGCTCCAAGGAGCTGCGCCAGCCCCGGCCCTCTGTCCGGGAGCATTTGAAGCAGGAACCGAAACAGGCAGCCCCCAAAGCTCCGGGCCAGAAGAAACGGGAGCCGGAGCGGTGAGCGCCCCGAAGCGCAAGCGGGATGTCCAGGTGAATTTCCGGGTCTCCCCGGAGGAGCTGGCGCTGATCGAGCAGAAAATGGCCCAACTTGGGACGAAGAACCGGGAAGCCTATCTGCGGAAGATGGCCCTGGACGGTTATGTGGTGCAGCTGGACCTGCCGGAGCTGAAGGAGCTGGTGTCCTTGCTGCGCCGGAGTAGCAACAATTTGAACCAGCTCACCCGCCGGGTGCATGAGACCGGGCGTGTCTATGACGCTGACCTGGAGGATATAGCCCAGCGGCAGGAACAGCTATGGGCGGGCGTGAAGAAAATCCTGACCCAGCTCTCCAATCTATCGTGACAGGGGTATATATCCCATCTGCGGAGGGAGGAACGGCGTTCTTTTCGCCGCGCCTCCCTCCGCCTTTTCTTTTTGTCTGTATCCTTGCCTTTTGACGGGGCTTGCCGGATAATAAAGGCAGATAGCAAAGTGTTCTCACATCTCACAAAGGAGTTGAGATACCAATGTTGACCTTTGAAAAGGTTTTAGAGATTTTCGAGGACTATCTGGTGCAGGATATGGAGCTGGAAGTCTACAAGAGCCGGTACGGATATGTCTGTGTGTCCTTCAACGGCTCGCCCCCGGACCCGCCCTATTGCGAGGGTGATGTGTGCCGGACCCCGGAGGAACTATTTGACCATCTGCTGGTCGAGTACGAATCCTTTGCCTCCATTCAGCTGACAAAGGGACGCCGGGAGGAAAACGAGGCCGACGAGGAACAGGTCCGCCGTCTGTGCCAGAAGTATTTGGATCGTCGAGAGGAGGCCATGAAATGATCGCATTGAAGCTGATTTTGAAGATTGTGATTGCGCCGGTGATCCTGCTGCTCACCCTGGCCATCTGGATTTGCGTGGGGCTGGTCTATGTGTCCGGCCTGGTGCTGGGGCTGCTCAGCACGGTGATTGCCCTGCTGGGCGTGGCCGTCCTGATAACATACTCCCCGCAGAACGGCCTTATCCTGCTGGTGATCGCGTTTCTCATAAGCCCCTTTGGGCTGCCGAAGCTGGCCTTTTGGCTGCTGGGCAAGGTGCAGGATTTGAAATATGCAATTCAGGATTTGGTTTATGGCTAAGGAGTGTTTTAATGGGAAAAAGCAATAAGGTGTGTCCTGTATGCGGCCGGAAAATGAAATGTCAATTTATCGGATTACAGCATTGTAAATGCGGAATGAGTTGGAAAAAGGATGTTGGGTTTTTTGAGCGTACCAGCGATATGGTTTTTACGCTGGAACGAGTAAAGAATGAAAAAAAGGTTAAGCAGCGCCCCGCAATTCGATCAAAACAGGAAAAGCCAAAATAACAACCATAAGACCTCCGGCGAAGCTCGTCGGAGGTCTTATGGTTCCAGATTATCTTCCTTGAAAAGCGGTGAAGCGAAAAAGGTGTCTATTCCAATTTCCAGCCCCTGGCACATCTCATGGATGATTCGCAGCTTTACGGAATCGTAAGAACAGTTGATGATATTGCCTATGGTGGACTTGGGAACGCCGCTTTTCATATACAGCTGATACTGCGTCATTTTACGCTCCTCCAGCAATTCTGAAAGGCGTCTGCTGACCGCCTGATTTAGCTTCAATCTCACTCACCGTCCCTGTCCCTGTACTAAAAGTATTATATGGGCAGGTGCGCGAAAATTAGTCCCTGTAACTGTACTAATGGCGTTATTTGCGCTATGATGGGAACAGGGGTGTTTTTATGACTGTTACCTTTTGCGGTCATGCACAAATTTCGCAGAGCGAGAAAATAGAGAAATGGTTATACGATGTTACGCAGAAACTGATTGAGCAAGGCGCGACCACCTTTTACCTGGGCGGCTATGGAGCCTTTGACAGCTTGGCAGCGTCTGTTCTGCGAGAACAGAAGAAACAATATCCGCAGATCGAGCTGGTACTTGTCTTGGCTTATCTAAACACCGGGAGAAACACTTCCGGTTACGACAGCACCGTGTATCCGCCGTTGGAAACTGTCCCGCGCCGTTTTGCTATTTCTCATAGGAACCGCTGGATGGTAGAATCCGCCGATGTGGTAGTAGCGTATGTCCTCCATGATTGGGGCGGAGCTGCCACAACGCTGCGGTGCGTCAGACAGAAAAAGAAACAGATTATTTCATACCGTGACGAGATGGGCAGCTGAGGCTGCCCATTTTTTGAAGGGAGGGAAACTTCATGGCAACCACACGCATCATGCCGCTGCACATCGGCAAGGGCCGGACTGAGAGCCGAGCCATCAGCAAGATTATCGACTATGTGGCCAACCCGCAAAAGACTGACCACGGCAGGCTTATCACTGGTTATGAGTGCGATAGCCGTGTAGCCGACGCCGAGTTCATGCTGGCCAAGCGCCAGTATATTGCCGCCACCGGACGGGTCCGTGGCGCGGACGATGTGATCGCCTACCATGTTCGCCAGTCCTTCTGTCCTGGGGAGATCACCCCGGAGGAAGCCAACCGGCTGGGCGTGGAATTTGCCAAGCGGTTCACCAAGGGCAAACACGCCTTTATCGTCTGTACCCACATTGACAAGGCCCATGTCCATAATCATATCATTTGGAGTTCGGTCAACCTGGACTGTGACCGGAAATTCCGCAACTTTTGGGGCAGCACAAAAGCCGTCCGTCGATTGAGCGACACCATCTGCATTGAGAACGGACTGTCCATTGTCGAGAACCCAAAGCCCCACGGCAAAAGTTACGACCAATGGCTGGGCGATCAGGCGAAGCCCTCCCATCGGGAATTGCTCCGTGCTGCCATTGATAACGCCCTGGCAAAAAAGCCTGCTGACCTGGACGAGCTACTGAAGATTCTCCGGGAATCCGGCTGCGAAGTATCCAAGCGCGGCAAATCCTACCGTTTGAAGCTCCCCGGCTGGGGCAAAGTGTCCCGCCTAGATAGCCTGGGCGATGGCTACACCCTGGAGGACCTACTGGCTGTCCTCGCCGGTCAAAAGGAGCATACACCCCGTCAGAAGCCGGTCAAGCAAGCAGATCCGCCGAAGGTCAATCTGCTGGTTGACATTCAGGCAAAGCTCCAGGCCGGAAAAGGTGCCGGGTATGTACGGTGGGCCAAGGTCTTTAATCTGAAACAGATGGCACAGACCGTGAATTATCTCACGGAGCATAACCTGCTGGAGTATGCGGTGCTGGAAGAAAAGGCTGCGGCGGCCACGGCCCACCATAATGAGCTATCCGCAAAAATCAAGGCAGCGGAGAAACGCATGGCGGAGATCGCCGTCCTGCGAACCCATATTATCAACTATGCCAAGACCCGCGAGACCTATGTGGCCTATCGGCAGGCTGGTTACTCCAAGAAATTTCGCCAGGAACACGAGGAAGAAATCCTGCTCCATCAGGCGGCAAAAAATGCCTTTGATGATATGGGTGTCAAGAAGCTGCCCAAAGTTAGGGAACTGCAAGCTGAATATGCTCAGCTGCTGGAGGAAAAGAAAAAAACCTATGCCGAGTACCGCCGCTCCCGTGAGGAAATGCGGGAGCTGCTGGCAGCAAAGGCCAATGTGGATCGGCTCATGAGCATGGAGGAAGAAAAACAGGAAGATAAAGACCACGAGCATGGCCGATAAGACCTTATAAGTGATTAAAAATTTGAAACGAGGTCGTTTCATTTCATGTATGTATAATGCCGGGCGTAGGGGTTGTATGCCTTTACGTCCGGCACTCTTTTTTCTTATGTCTGTTCCGTCGAGAAATATGGCAGTTCTTCCCGCAACCTCAAAAAACTCTTGCTATCTTGACAGCCGTATTTGTATGTATTATACTGTACTTGTAACAGTAATACGGTTAGATTGGAAACGAAGGTGAGAATTTGGAGATAGTCGTAAGCAATAAAGCAAGCCGACCTCTATACGAGCAGATTTCTTCACAGATCAAGGCGGCTATTATGAGTGGCGAACTGAAAGCCGGGGAAGCCATTCCCTCTGTGCGTTCTCTGGCAAAATCATTGCACATCAGTATTCTTACAGTCCAAAAGGCGTATGCCACCCTACAAGAAGATGGCTTCATCGAAACAACGGCTGGAAAAGGCTGCTATGTATCAGCACAAAACCAAGACTTCTATCTTGAAGAACAACAGAAGAAGATAGAAGAAAAATTTGCGGAGGCAATCGAGATCGCCCGCACAAGCGGTATATCTCTCGATAAGTTGACCGGCTTACTAACACTCATGTATCAGGAGGACACATAATGAGCGAAAACATTTTGGAAATAAAAGACTTAACAAAAGACTATGGGGATTTTGTCCTCGACAAAGTGAGCTTTGCCCTTCCTCGCGGTGTCATTATGGGACTGATCGGTGAAAACGGCGCTGGAAAAAGCACCACGATTAACTGTATTCTGAACGAAACACGGAAAACCAGCGGCCAAATTCTCATTTTCGGCAAAGATCACATTTCGGATGAAATTGAAATCAAAGATAAACTCGGCGTGGTCTTTGATGAAAACCATTTCCCTGATATTTTTACGGCAGAGGAAATCGGTAAATTTATGTCTGGAATTTACACCGGCTGGGACTGGCCGCTTTACCGCCAGTATCTTGATAAGTTTGAATTGCCCAAGGATAAGAGGATCAAGGATTTCTCCAAAGGCATGAAAGTGAAACTGGCTTTTGCGGTAGCGTTATCTCACAATGCGGAACTGTTGATTTTGGATGAAGCCACCAGCGGGCTTGACCCCATCATTCGTGATGATGTCTTGGATATGCTGATTGACTTTGTTCAGGACGAAAGCCACTCTGTTTTGGTGTCATCCCATATCACAAGCGATCTGGAAAAAGTAGCTGACTATATCACTTTTATTCATAAAGGCAATTTGATTTTCACGCACGAAAAAGATAATCTGATTGACAACTACGGCATTTTGAATTGCGGCGCTGCCGTATTTGACACTCTGGATAAAACCGAAGTTGTTGCTTATCGCAAAGAAGATTACCAATTCAAAGTTCTGGTGAAAGACCGCAACAAAGCGGCAAAACAATATGCAAATGCTATTGTTGGCCCTGCCACGATTGAAGAAATCATGTTGTTCTATGTAAAGGGGGAAATGCAATGAAAGGGTTACTGACAAAAGACTTTCTGACAGTAAAGAAAAAATACGGGATTACCCGCCTTATCATGGATTTGGCTATTATCGCTGCTTTGATGATTATATTGGAGGGAGCCGGTTCTATCTACATTAGCTTTCTGCTCGTTCCGTTGGAAGTCGCCTCTATGCTGATTACCCTTGCAAACTCTGATGAACAGTGGAAATGGGGCAAATATGCAGTCGCATTACCAATCTCCAAAAGACAGATCGTTAGCAGCCGTTATGCCTTTGGAGGAATCGCGGCAATCATAGGTTTGTGTGTGGCTCTCGTTGTAAACACGATTTCCTATTTTTGCTTCCCTGCATATCAGTTTGGATTCTATCTTTTCCTTTCAATCGCTTCTTTCTGCATGGTTCTGTTGTTCCTTGCTTTTATCTTACCGTCCAATTATTGGCTTGGTGTAAACGCCGGATTCGCAGTTATGTTCATTTTAATCATTCTGCTGGTGGTATTAGGCATCTGGTCAAGGATGACAAACAATGCGATCATGGGATTCGTTGTAGATAATTTTGATTTGAGCATGGCTATTGGCTTTGTCAGCACCATTGTTATTTTTGCCCTGTCCTATATTCTATCGGTTGGCCTATTCAAAAGGAAATATAGTTAATTATTCATCTGGTAATTGAAAAGTGTAACATATTGAAATCCCTGCGCTGTTCCAAAACGAACGATATATCCGTGGAGGGAGATCAGTTTGAGAAATAAAGTCCGAAAACTTCGCATGGAAAATGGGCTAACACAAACGGAGCTGGGGCAAATGGTCAGTGTTTCTCGCCAGACGATCTGTGCAGTAGAATTAGAGTGCTGTGACCCTTCCATTTGGTTGGCTTTCGATATTG
Organism: Bariatricus sp. HCP28S3_F11; assembly: GCF_052065395.1. Taxonomy (NCBI): domain Bacteria; kingdom Bacillati; phylum Bacillota; class Clostridia; order Lachnospirales; family Lachnospiraceae; genus Bariatricus; species Bariatricus sp. HCP28S3_F11. Next base: position 23,969 of record NZ_JBQHUC010000022.1, read on the forward strand.
CACAGTTATTTGATATGAAAATTGAAGATGTATTCGATTTTACGGACAGAAAAATCAAATAACTATTTACAACATCCGGCCAGACATAGACGAGGGCATAGCGACGCTTGCTTCGTATTTAACGATTCTTTTATATGGCTACAATATTGGAAAAAATTGAAATAGACAAGGGGATGAACAATGCAAGAGGTAAATTGGATTCTTTGCCCCATCTGTGGAAATAAAACACGCGACAAAATACGGGAAGATACCATTCTAAAAAATTTCCCCCTCTTTTGTCCGAAATGCAAAAGCGAGTGCCTAATTGACGTTAAACAATTTCATATAACTGTTATCAAAGCGCCAGACGCACAGCCGCAGAGCCGATAACACACAAGGTTTGATCCCTTGTGGTTATCGGCTTCTTTTTATCCAATACACAACGACAGCCTGCCCCGCCCGACGGGGAAAGAAAAAAACCGTTGCCGGGCAGGTTGATTTCGTGCGCTCAATATACATACCCCAGCGGCGGTTTTGAGAAATCAAGGCCGCCGTTTTCTTATTGTTCGGTGCAGGATCGGCGGCCCAGGGAGGGAGCCGTCATGAGAGCAGTAATATGTAGTTCATCAAAAAAAGCCTTGCTCATGCCCTGGCTCCTTACGCACCGCCACCGGCATTATCCTGCTTGTTAACCGGCAATCAGACAACACAGAATAAGCATGACGCCAGTTTCCCGCTTTGGGAGACTGGCGTTTTTGTTTGTCGCTTTTTGTGGAATGGACTCGTATTATGCCGGTGTCGTTCTCCGCCCCATTTCGGCTCACTCGTCAACTGGACCCGTGAACCGAAATGGAGGTACATAATGCAGAAAATCAATCTTCGGGAGCTGTATCCCGATATTTATAAAACAGATACTTTTTTGGAAGTGACCGATGAAGTTCAGGCGGTGTTCCTGGCCGACAAACGAGCGGAAGCACGCTACCTGCGCCAGATGTATAACTACAAAGCGCACTATTCTCTGGACTGCGACAATGGCATTGAGAAAGCAGTGGTGCAGCACCCGCCGACCCCGGAAGAAATCCTGGAGGACAAGCAGCTCCGCGATCAGCTCTATGCTGCGGTGATGGAGTTGCCGGACAAGCAAGCCAAGTGGATCTATGCCCGGTTTTACCTGGGCATGACCGTCAAGGAAATAGCCCAGGCTGATGGTGTTGATCTCAGCTGGGTATATAAGAGCATCAAGCGCGGTTTGATACATCTGGCCAAGAGCCTTTCTGAAAGAAACTCTTAGCTTAAATAGGCTGATTCTGCTAACATCAATCAGCCAATAGTTTGCAGGATGCGGTCCCGTTTTACGGGCCGCATTCTGCTTCTATTTTGCGTGATTTCAAAATCCGCATAAATAGAAAAAGACCACGGTCAGCGGTGAGCTGAGCATGGTCAGAAGCGTCCATCGGACGCGCAGCCGCAGAATGAAATTCTGCGTTCATGGGGGCTTGGGGGACACCCTCAACAAGCAGCGCCGGAAGCCGAATGGCTATCCAGGGGCATTGCTTGCCTCTTTCCCGTAGGAATAAAATAAGCCAGTGACGAAACCTTCAAATTTCGCTCACTGGCCTACTTTGTTTCAAGTTTCTTGGAAAGTTCCTTTAGTTCCTCTGCAAATCCACGAGTGTGGTGCAACAAGGTTTCCCGCATCTCCGGCGGACAGTTCATATACAGCAGCTTCATCTCATTCTGCCCTGCTTCGTCCGGCGTGAGGTTCGGGTACATAAGCGAGTCCAGTGAAAGATGAACCGCTTTTGCCAATGCTTTCAAAATCAGATAGGAAGGATTTCTCCTGGCTTTCTCAATATCAGCAATCTGTTTGGTAGAAACATGGGATTTATCAGCCAGCTGTTCCTGCGTCAGATTTTTCTCTTTTCTTGCTGCTCGGAGTGCGTCTCCCAAGGCTGTCAAATCGTCAATCGGCATTATCGTTCACCTCAATAATATTGTATCGTTCCGGTTTGATTTGAGGAATAACCTTATCATTCCGGTTTTCCGGTATGATTATACCGATTTTCTTTTCGATAGCATGGTTGTAGGCTTGTATTATTCGAGTAACGGAAATATAATGGAATGAATTGCAGGAGGTGCCAAAATGGACTACATGACATTGAAAGAGGCAAGTGAAAAATGGGGAGTTTCTGCCCGTCAGATAAATTATTATTGTTCAGCTAATCGGATTGAGGGTGCAATAAAAGTGGCCACAATCTGGTTAATACCTAAAAGTGCCAATAAGCCAATAGATAAGCGCAAAAAAAATGCTTCTTTGTGAGATTTCTGCGATATTTCTTTTTTATCATAATCAGAGAAAGGATGTGAGCGCATGAGAATTTTAGTGGTCGAAGATGACCGCCTTTTGAATACAACTCTTTGCTATAATCTTTCTGCCGCTGGCTATGAGGTGGAGGCCGCTTTAAGTAAAAGTGTTGCAGAACGGCTTTGTGAAAAACAGGACTATGATTTAATCGTTCTTGATGTTAACCTGCCGGATGGAAACGGCTTTGATTTTTGCCGTGACATGAAAGAACGATCCCCGGACACGGCAGTGATTTTCCTTACGGCAAACGATATGGAGAGTGATATGCTCCGAGGTTATGAGCTTGGCGCAGACGATTATGTTACAAAGCCTTTTCCTATGAGCGTATTCCAGAAAAAAGTAGCTGCGCTGCTGGCCAGAATCAGGAAACAATCCGGCGGCGAATGTTACAATGACGGCAATCTGTATGTCAATTTTTCGGAGATGGCTGCTACACTCAACGGAGAGACAATTTCGTTTACTCCATTGGAATATCGGCTTTTGAAAGTGCTGACGAAAAATCCGCAGATCGTCTTGACGCGGCAGGTGCTATTGGAAAAATTGTGGGATATTGATGGCAATTTTGTGGATGAACACGCTTTGACTTCGGCAATCAGCAGAATACGCGGCAAAATAGAAAGGACGGATAAGTCCTATATCAAAACGGTTTATGGCATGGGCTATATGTGGATTGGGGGCGGTGGCAAATGAAAGCGGAAAAACTGTCCGTTAACAGAGTGTGCATTGCCATCGGTGCCTTTCTGTTGCTGTTGTCGGTATCTATGTCCCTATTCTTGTATTTTCTGACAAAGAATACACTTGTTCTATGCTGTGGACTGCTCTATGCTGCTGGTGCTTTTGGCTGTCTGACGCTTTTTCTGGCCTTTATACGGCGGAAACTCACCTTGTTTTCAGATGCCTTGTGCAAGCAGCTCGATGATATGATGTCGTCAGATCGGGAACCGCCACAATACGCAGTGGAAGAAAACCTGTTCTATAAAATCCAGCACCGGCTTTCTCGGCTCTATGAAGTGCTGCGCGAAGGCAAAAGCAGCATTGCAAAAGAACGAGCAGATTTGCAGGAATTGATTTCAGACATATCCCACCAGGTAAAAACTCCTATTGCAAACTTGAAAATGATTGATGCAACTTTGTTGGAGCAAACCGTATCCCCGGAAAAGCAGCGAGAGTTTCTTTGTGCTATGGGCGGCCAGTTAGATAAGCTGGATTTTCTTATGCAGGCCATGATTAAAACTTCTCGGCTGGAAACAGGAGTTATTTCTTTACAAGCAAAAGGACAACCTCTCTATGATACCCTTGCTGCTGCGCTGGGCGGCATTTTGCTTAATGCAGAAAAGAAGCAGATTGAGGTTACAGTAGATTGCACGGAAACAGTATCTGCGGCCCATGATCGGAAATGGACTACGGAAGCCCTCTTCAATATTCTGGATAATGCGGTAAAGTACACGCCAGAGGGTGGGAAGATTCATGTGGCTGTGGCGTGCTGGGAAATGTATGCGAAGATTGATATTTCCGACACAGGCATCGGTATTCCAGAACAACATCAAGGGACAATTTTCAAGCGGTTCTATCGTGAGGACAGTGTGCATGATGCACCGGGTATAGGGATCGGCCTGTATCTGGCTCGCGAGATCATTACTCGGCAAGCTGGATTTATCCGTGTCGTTTCGGAAGTCGGTGCTGGATCTACCTTTTCGGTGTTCCTGCCTCGTTCTTGAATATCAATGTCACGAGATTGTGAGATTTCAATGGTTTCGCAAGATGAAATTGGGGATGACCGTGACATTCCTGTGAGGATTGATTGTTACAATAAGGCCACCAGGAAGAAAGGATGGTGTTCCTATGAACATTTTAGAAACTATTGATTTGAAAAAATACTACGGGTCAGAACCGAACATCACTCGCGCTCTGGATGGGGTTTCACTTACCATAGCAGCGGGGGAATTTGTCGCTATTGTTGGTACATCTGGCAGTGGTAAATCCACGCTGCTCAACATGATTGGTGGCTTAGATGTCCCCACTTCCGGCAAGGTCATTGTGGATGGAAAAGATTTGTCGTCGATGAATGACGAGCAGCTAACCATTTTTCGTAGGCGAAAAATCGGGTTTGTATTCCAAAATTACAATCTGGTACCCGTACTCAATGTCTATGAAAATATCGTTTTGCCGGTGGAACTGGATGGCGATAGTGTTGACAAAAAATTTATGCAGGATGTTGTGCGGATGTTGGCTTTGGAAGATAAGCTGAACAGTATGCCAAACAATCTTTCCGGCGGCCAGCAGCAGCGCGTGGCCATCGCTCGTGCGCTCGTTTCTAAACCTGCTATCATACTGGCGGACGAACCAACAGGAAATTTGGATAGCCGGACGAGTAATGATGTTCTTGGATTGCTGAAAGTAACCAGTCAGAAATTCCATCAAACACTTGTAATGATTACCCACAACAACGAACTTGCCCAGCTTGCTGATCGGATTGTCCGTATAGAGGACGGAAAAATCGCACAGTAACAGGGGGTGGCATTGATGAATGATATTTTATTTGGCAATAATAATCAGGGTGCAATTAAGCGCCTTGCAAAAAGGAACTATCGTGCCAATAAACAAAGAAATTTCTTCGTTACTGTTGCGTTGTTCTTAACCGCCTTTATGATTACATCCGTATTTAGTTTAGGGTGTAGTTATTTTGAAACTTTTCAAATGCAGCAAATTCGTGCAATGGGTACAACTGCTGATGTGGCAATCACAAATCTTACAAAGAGCCAATATGAAGAACTACGCCGCTCCAGTTTAGTATCCGTAGTTGGAGTCAGTCAAAGATTGGGAAGTGTTGATACATCTGGAATGGACGATGCCCTGCTGAGTATTTCCTGGATAGACGAAGCAGAGTGGAAGGAACATCGTGTCCCAACAATTTCGGATTTGCACGGAAATTACCCGCAAGCAGAAAATGAACTTATGCTTCCGACCTGGGCGTTAAGCGCGATGGGGATTTCTGACCCGCAAGTGGGCATGAACATTCCTGTTTCATATCAGCTCGGAACGGATTATCAATATCTATCTGGCGAATTTGTTTTGTCAGGTTATTACACAGATTATTCGACTTCTCGTGTAGGCAACCGTGGTTCTGCTTATGTCTCGGAACTTTTTGCGACACAAACAGGACTTTCATTTGATAGTGTGTCTACCGCAATGATTTCTTTTTCTGATGACAGCAATGTTGAGCGATCCTGCGAAAAATTAAAAAGTGAGATCATATTTACAGAGGGGCAGTCCTTTGAAATTGTACCTTCTGTTCAGAGTAATTCAGTTTCAATTATTCTGCCGCTGGCCGCTATTATTGTTTTCATCATTATCAGTGGTTATCTGCTTATCTATAATATTCTGTATATCTCAATTTCCAGAGATACACAGTTTTATGGACAGCTCAAAACGATAGGCGCAACAAAAAGGCAAATCAAGAGAATTGTGCGTTCTCAAATATTTAGAACCTCTATGATCGGTATTCCCAGCGGTTTAATTGCTGGTGGAGTTGTTTCGCTGGGGCTTGTCCCAGTTGCTATGAATATGATGTATTCCGGCAATACAGAGCTTGGGGCGATAGTATCTTTTTCTCCGCTCATCTTTGTTGGTGCCGCAATCTTTGCTTTTTTTACTGCGGTAATCGGCAGTATGAAGCCAGCAAAAATAGCTGCAAGCATTTCTCCTATTGCAGCTTTACGCTACACGAATGTTAATGCAAGAAAATACCGAGAGCATAAAAGCCACAGAATAAAACTATCCCGGATGGCCCGAAATAACATTTTTAGAAATCCTAAAAGCGCCATCCTTACCTTTGCATCGCTATTTTTAGGGCTAATTTTGTTCCTGGTTTCAGCCGGTCTGTTATCGAGCCTGAGTCCCGAAAATTTTGTAAATCAATGGGGCGAAAGTGATTTTGCATTGACTTACAGCATTTCCGAAGAAGAAAATCTGCTCTCTGATGAAATGCTGCAAAAGATTGAGGCAATAGAAGGAATTGAAAATGTGCGCGTCACTTACTCAGCTTCGCCGCGAACTACAATGAATGTTGTTTACGACCAAAATGTATTCGGCAAATATATTGATTCTCTAAACGGCGTGTCGGGTCTTGATTTTTCAAATGAGGAAACGCTAAAAAACTATACGGATAATTTTTGGAGTGGGGTTTATGGAATAGATTCCAGATATGTTGAGGAACTTAATGAAACTCTCGAGAATCCTATTGATCTGCAAGCCTTTGAGAATGGAGAATTGGTTATTCTATCTGCCATGACTGATGCTGAAGGAAACCCATTGATTCAACCCGGACAAACAATTACTGTTGTTGGTGAATATGGTGAGCATACCTTTACGGTGGCAAATGGCTTTTTGGACGCTGATTTTCAAAGTGGGCGAGGAAACGAGAGAGGTACAGCCCCTGATCTGTATGTCAGCCAACAAGCGTTAAAGAAATTGTCCAAGGAAACTAAAATCTTCCGTATAGCTTTTGATACCGTTGACAGCAGTTATGACAAAGAGATCATGGCACAACTTCAATCAATTACTGCCCTGTCATCTGGCATTGATATTCAGTCGCGATATGAGAAGCAGCAAGAAATGGCAGGATATTTACTGACTTCAAGAGTTTTGGCCACAGGTTTGTCTGCCGTATTTTTGCTGATTGGAATTATGAATTTCATTAACACAATGGTCGTTAGTGTTAATACCAGAAAACATGAATTTGCCACACTTGAGAGTATTGGAATGACAAAAAAGCAAATTAGGAATGTGCTACTTTGGGAAGGCGGGTATTATTGGAGCATCTCTTTTCTGCTACTTGCCACATTGGGAACAGCGATATATATTCCGATATACTCAGTTTTTAGAAAAATGGTTCCTTATGCTGCGTTTAGTTATCCTGTGATTCCTTTGTTATCTGTTGCGGCTATTGTTTTGCTGGTCTGTTTTGTAACTCCGGTTATAACTTTCAAACAGGGCGTTAAGGAAAGCGTTGTAGAAAGGCTGAGACAAAACTAAATAGAACCGATGGGAAAACCGGGAGAAAATTCTCCCGGTTTTTTCAAATGTCACAAATCTGCGAGATTTGAGCTTGTTATTATGTCGAAATAAAGTTTAGCAAAGACAATTCTGCGAGAATTGCCAGTTATAATCAGAAACAAATAAGAAAGTTGCCGAACAACGGTAAAGAAAAAAAGCCGCCGTTCAGCAACCCTTTTGACACGCCCATACAACCAGTGGCGGCTTTGAGAAATCAAGGCCGCCGTTCTTATTTTGTCTGAAGGAGAGTGATACCAGGAACGGCGGCCCAGGGAGGGAGCCGCCGTGAAAGCAGTAATATGTAGTTCATCAAAAAAAGCCTTGCTTACGCCTCGGCTCTTTTCGTTCCTCCGCCGGCATTATCCTACCGGTTAATCGGCAGCTGCAAGAAAAATGAGCTTGACGCCAGTTTCCCGCTTCGGGAGACTGGCGTTTTTGCTTGTCGATTTTTGTGGAATGGCCCCGAATTATGCCGGTGCCGTTCTCCGCCCCATTTCGGCTCACTCGCCAACTGGACCCGTGAACCGAAATGGAGGTACATAATGCAAAAAATCAATCTTCGGGAGCTGTATCCCGATATTTATAAAACAGATACTTTTTTGGAAGTGGCCGATGAAGTACAGGCCGTGTTTCTGGCCGACAAACGAGCTGAAGCACGCTACCTGCGGCAGATGTATAACTATAAAGCGCACTATTCCTTGGACTGCGACAATGGCATTGAGAAGGCTATTGTACGGCACACGCCGACCCCGGAAGAAGTCCTGGAGGACAAGCAGCTGCGCGATCATCTCTATGCTGCGGTGATGGAGCTGCCGGACAAGCAAGCCAAGTGGATCTACGCCCGGTTCTATCTGGGCATGACCGTCAAGGAAATTGCCCAGATTGAAGGTGTCGATCTCAGCTGGGTATATAAGAGTATCAGGAGAGGCTTAAAGCATCTGGCAAAAAAATTTGAAAAAAGTTAATTTACATGGCCAAAATATCGCCGTTTTCTTCACTACTATTAGAAGGACAATTCTTCCCTTCATTGGTACTTTGACAACCGAATAGACGGCATTTCTGGTACATAACCCATGTACGAGCGAATCAGGCGCGCCGCCAAGAAGGACAAGCCAAGGAGGTGATGAACGAGCTGTCCTGAGCGATCAACGCAAGCCTGGAACCCGAAGGTGGCACTTCGGAGCGCGGTGACTACATGGGGGCTTAAAGATACTTCCTCACGGCCTCCTAAAGACTTGGGGGGAACCCTGTGGCGCACGAGTAAAACGACGCTGTGGAGTTATGACAGCCGCGCCAGCGGAGACCAGAAGTGTCCCCATCGTCAGGGGTGCGTGGCAAATGTGGCGAAAAATAACCGATTAGATCAGGAAAGCTGTACCCATTTACTGTTAGCAACAGCAGAGCGCAATGTGGATATAGCTTTCTTTTCAAAGTCAGATACCATGCGCTGGCAGCTTTGGTTGCCAGCGCATTCATGTGATTTTGAAAGCCACAACCACATCCTTAACAGAAAGGGGGAACACCTATGGAAAAATTGATTTCTCGGAAAGAGGCTGCCAAATTACTGGGGATCAGCATTGCAACTTTGGATGCAGCACGAAACAGCGGGCTGATTTCCTATGTTCAGTATGTGCAAAACGGTTGCGTGTACTTTACGGATGCTGGTCTTCAGGAGTATATCGCAAAATGTACCCATCGTGCAAAGCCGATGGAAAAAAGCACTACATATCGTAAGCCGCGAAGCGCAAGAGTTTGAGCTATTCCGTATCCTTGCTGGAATCTAAAATGTCTGATAAAACAAAGGTACAGCGCTGGAGATTATTCTTAGGAGGTGACGGAATTGGCCAAACGGCAAACAATAATTCCTCAATATGGCACCGTTATGAAAAAGGGTGTCCTGTATTATAGAACCAGAATCAAAGATGCGAATGGAAAGCTCATAGCTCTTTACGCGAAAACCCCTGAAGAACTTTACAATAGGGAAACACTTGCGTTGGAGCAGATTGAAAATGCTACTTTTCATCGTAAAACGCCCACGGTGGCCGAGTATTGTGAAAAGTGGCTGCTGATGCAATCGGTCCATGTGCGAGCAACCACCTTGACAGACTATACCTCAAAGGTCAGGCGGCATATTATTGCAGAATTGGGAGATAAGCGGATGGGAGAGGTCAGCTTGGACGATATTCAGCTTGCCCTCGTTCCGGTTTCCAAGAAATCCGTATCAGTTTACAAGTCCGTGGTGATTCTTTATAAGTCTATCTTTCGTTCTGCAATGGAAAGCCGGATTATCGACCACAACCCGACAATTCATTTAACGACAAAAGGGGGCGGCGTTCCCCAAGAGGATCGGCAGGCTTTGACAGACGAACAGGTAGAACGCCTTTTAGACGCTATCCGAGGCTTGCCGCCTTATGTATTTGTTATGATCGGCTTGTATGCGGGCCTGCGACGGGAAGAAATTCTTGCACTGCAATGGGATTCTGTATATCTGGATACGGATACCCCATACCTGACTGTAAGGCGGGCATGGCACACAGAGCATAACAGACCGGTCATCCTGGATGAATTGAAAACAAAGGCTGCGGAGAGAAATATCCCTCTCCCTGTTTGTTTGGCAGAGTGCTTGAAAGCGGCAAAAGCAACCTCGACTTCGGAGTATGTAGTTTCAAACCGGGATGGCGAACCGCTGTCCTACACACAGTTTAAGCGGCTCTGGCAGTATATTGTTACCAGAACCGTTAAGGAACGGTCGTATTATCGGTACGAAGATGGAAAGCGTGTAAAACATACGGTTACCCCTGTTCTTGGAGAAAAGGCAGCTCATAATGGCAAGGTGGTTTACAGCTTGGATTTTGAGGTTACTCCACATCAGCTGCGGCATACCTACATCACCAACCTCATTCATGCGTCGGTAGATCCCAAAACAGTTCAATACCTGGCAGGCCATGAAAGCAGCAAGATTACCATGGACATCTATGCAAAGGTCAAATACAATCGGCCGGATGAGCTGGTGAGATCAATGAGCGGCGCATTTGCAGGCTGGGAAGCAGTTTAAGAATAAAATAGGAAGTGAAACAGGAGCGAGGCAAGGATGTCTCGCTCTTTGTTTTGCCCAGGCCGTATCTTTGATTAAATTGAGGCTTTCTGATAAAAAGAGAGTGTAGATACGGAAACTGCACTTTATCAGGAAAGGAAGATCGAAGATGGCTAAAAAGAAACCGGAGGTCCCGAAGTATGGAACCATTACATTAAAAGGAATCCAGTATTACAGGACCCGGATTATGGACGCAGATGGCAAGCAGGTGAGTCTGTACGCCACTACTTGCGAGGAATTGTATGAGAAGGAATTAGAGGCGCGGCGGCAGGTGGAGGAGATCATCTTTCATCGGCAGCATCCAACGGTGGCAGAGTATTGCGAAAAGTGGCTGTTGATGCAGTCGGCAAAAGTTTCTGCCTCTACGCTCAGAGGCTATACGAGGGACATGAAAAACTATATCATCAAACCCTTGGGCGAGATGTATATGGAGGAAGTCACTTCTGATGATATTCGGTTGGCGCTTGTCCCGCTGTCGAAAAAGTCAGAGGGATTGTATAATAAGGTAAATATGCTCCTAAAATGCGTTTTTTACACGGCAGAGCGGAGCCAAATTCTCGAACACAATCCCTGCGAGGGAATATCGGGCAAGGGAGGAAAGCCAGCAAAAAAGAGGGAGGCATTGACAGATCAACAGGTAGCCGTGCTTCTGGATACAGTCAAAGGACTTCCCCCCTACCTATTTGTTATGCTTGGATTGTATTCCGGTCTGCGCCGAGAAGAAATCCTTGCGCTGCAATGGGACTGCGTATTTCTGGACGAGCCTACACCTTATCTATCAGTAAGGCGAGCATGGCGTACAGAGCATAACAGGCCCGTGGTTTCTACGGTGCTAAAGAGTAAAGCAGCCAAGAGGGATATTCCAATTCCCAAGTGTCTCGTGGATTGTCTACGGGAAGCCAAGGGAAACTCCCATTCGGACTATGTGATTGCAGACAGCAACGGAGAGCCGCTGGCCGCATCCCAGTTTCAAAGAGTGTGGCAGTATGTCGTTGTCCGCTCCACTAAGCCCCGGAACTATTATAAGTATGTGAATGGGCAGAGCATCAAATACACGGTTACCCCAACGCTGGGCATGACCCAGAAAAATCAACCCAAAATCAGATATACGCTGGACTTTGATGTGACCCCGCACCAGCTGCGGCACACTTACATCACCAATCTTCTCTATGCGGGAGTTGATCCAAAGACGGTTCAATATCTTGCGGGACATGAAAACAGCAAGACAACTATGGACATCTACGCCAAGGTGAAGTATAATAAACCGGAGGAGCTGTTTGGGGTGGTAAACGGTGCTTTCCATCAGGCTCCGGCTCAATGAAATCCCCCTGTTTTTTGTGGTTACCACATAGGATAACCGAGAGCTAAAAAGCCGGAAAAGCCCGGAATATCAAGGAAAATCGGCTCTAAAACTCGCGCAATACGGCCTCAAAGCCGCTCGTCGCGCTCCGCAGTTCAGCAAGCGTTAATTTCGGTTCACAAAGAGATAATCGTTTGGGACGAGAAAATGCATACAAAACCTCAGAAACCTTGTGTTTCTGGGGTTTTTCTTTACCCTCAAATCTTTATGGGATGTCCAGAAACGTGGTGGAAATTTGTGGATATGTAGCAAGTATGCAGCACATATGCATCAAAAATCACAGCAACTATGTGGTCAGATTCTCCTTTCCATTCTCTTTTTCTCCCACAATTTTGTTTATGGCATCGATCAGAACCCGGACATCAAGATGAGTGTAGACACGTTCTGTAAGTGTCATAGCTCCGGAATGTCCAACAATCTTCTTGATGGTAGTTTCATCAATGCTGTGTTCTTTCATCATGGAAATTGTAGTGTGGCGTGTACAGTGTGGCGACCACTTAATTCCAATCTGTTCCATGATTGTGGTGTAATAACTGTCTTTGTAGTTTCGATAAAGGAAGTGTTTCCCGTCAGGTGTGCTTAAGAGATATTCGCATTCCGGATGACGGTCATACCATTCTTGATAGAAAGGTAAAAGTTTATCTGGAATCGGAACTTTTCGAAGTCCATTTTCAGTTTTGCTGGCGATGACATCGAAATACTGTTCTTCCAGATGGACGTTTTCTTTCTTGAGATCCAGAAATTCGCTGATTCGGCAACCATTGTAGAGAAGCATCAGAACAATTTGATAATATGGATCATCTTTCATTGTCCATACTCGTTCGACTTCTTCTTTACTGAATTTGTTCCGGTCATGTTTGTTTGGATTACGATCCTTATACTTTACAACATCGACATATGTCGAGTAGTCTTTGTTACAGATATCGTATTTCAAAGCATATGCATACAACTGATTGAACAATACCTTAATCTTTTTCAATGTTGGATAATTCTTGCCGCAATCATCTATTACAAACTGAAGATCTGCCAGCTTAATATCCTTAAATACCTTGTTGTAGAGATAGCTGCAAGCTCTGTAGGATGCATTGTATCCTTTTACATTGCTTTCTGATACGGTAGGAAACTTTGTTTTCGACCATTCTTCAAATACTTCTTCAAAGGTCATCTTGGCAGCCTTTGCATCGAATGGATTATTATTATAATCAGCTAGCATTTTCAAGCCTTCTGCCTTTGTAGGAGCATAGCCTATAATGATATATTTCTGTTTTTTTGTCCCTTTTTTCGGATCGAGTTCATATCCGTCTGTTTTTCTTACAACCCAGGGATTTCTTCTTTTCCCTGACATTTTGGTAACACTTCCATAACCATTCGGTAATTTCATAAAATTTAGCCTCCTTCTTGTCGCACATAGCAACTCTTAAGAGCCTAAATTCCAAACTGTTCATCTAGAAAAGCATTTCTTTTTTTTATACGTTCATCCTCTGTAAGTTCCTCAACTTCTTTTTCGGAAAGAGTAGTATTGGCATAATAGGCGAGCGTTTTATCTTTCCAATTTTGGTACGTCTGTGCTGTTTGAGCGTAGGAAGCATATTCTTCTCGTTTTTCATTAAATTCTTCCAGAAACAGGCACATATCGGCATTTTCAGAAGCAGTGTTATCTTTGCCATTGAATGTAATAGAACATTCCCAACCATCGTGATTTGGTGGACGTTTTACATCAATGGAAAAACCTAATTCATTCAACTGATCTAAATGGAAGAGAAACTGCATCACATCTGCCATATTTGTGATGGTTTTGGTTTCAGCCTGATATCCAATGAGATAAGTTGAGGTGGTGTCCAGTACTTTGGCAATATCGTTGATCACACCGATTGATACTTCAATCTCTCCACTTTCATATTTTTGGATTGTACGAAGAGATTTACCAAGCTCTGTTGCAAGCTGCGTCTGATTCATACCTTTTTGCTTTCGGGCAGTTCGGATTCTAAGCCCTATTTCATTATTATTGTCTTTCATTTTTTTGAGTTCACCTCTCTTCGATTACATAGTAACACAAGAAAATACGAATTACAAGTACATATTACAAAAGAAATGTGTTGACATGCGCATTAATTATGCGTATAATCAAAATGCGAACTAATAGTGCGTATTAAATGGAACGGGGGTGATATATATGAAAATAAACGCACTTAAACTACAGATTCTAATGGGTGAACAGGATCTGTCGATAAAATCGCTTGCTGAAAAGAGTGAAGTATCAAGGCAGACAATTTCCTGTATTAAAGCAGGAAAAAGCTGTTCTCCACCGGTAGCCTGTAAGCTTGCTAAGGCACTGGGAGTTCGAGTTGAAGAACTATTGATGTAACGTATGTTATGACAGATATTTGAGGAGGTGATGAAAAATGGAGAAAAAGCTGTATGTGGAATTACCACCTTTTACTGGACGGAATGTTCCGATTAAAGAAATTGCAAGTGCAATAGGGAAAGATCCTCATTATATTCGTTTGGCGATCCAGGCCGGAGTTTTAAAATTCGGAGTTGCAATGAAGATGGAGAATTCAAATGAATATAGCTATTATTGTCCAGATCGAAAGGTCTGGGAAGAAACCGGGTATTTCCGAAATGTCGCAAAAGAAAAAGCCCTTGCACAGTAGGCAAGGACTGATCCAAAGAGCTTCTGATATGCTCTATCTCGCAAATTCAGTATATCAGAGGCATCCGTTGGATTCAATGGAAAGTTTGAGGTATACGTATGAATATTTTTACAGAAGTGAAAAGCCGTGTGAGTGCGGCAGAAGTGGCAAAAACCTACGGTTTGAAAATCAATAGAAATATGATGGCTTGTTGTCCATTTCATGATGATAAGCATCCAAGTATGAAAATTGATCAGACTTATTATTGCTTTGGGTGTGGTGAAAAAGGAGATGCCATCAATTATGTTGCCAAGACATTTGGATTAAGCCAGATCGAAGCTGCAAAGAAAATAATACAGGATTTTCATTTGCCTATTGAATTTGAAAAAAGAGAAAAACGAAAAAGGAAAACACCTGAATCAATCAAGAAGAGGAAAGACTTGGAAAATGATCAGGTGGAAGAAATCAAAAAAAGATTTCACAAATGGTGCACAAACAAATGTCATACTTTTTTATACTTATTAAATTTGATTCAAACAGTGAAAGAATCTCAGGCAGATAAAGATCCGGAAATGGTAATGAATGATGATGCATTTGCAGTAATGCTTCATGCAGAACCAAAGCTGAATCATTGGATGGATATCTTGTGTTTTGGAACAGAAGAAGAGCAGAAAGAGTTCTTTTTACAGGGACGAAAGGGGGTGATGGCGCTTGAAGAGCAATTATTCAGAGCAGGAAAAGCAATCCTGGACAGAGATTGGAACTGCATTGAACAGCGAAAATGTGGATGATCCGATTACACTAAGAGATTACTCCTGGATTACAGAGGATGGAAAGATTGACGAGGTGTCATTTTGTAAATCTTTTGTAGCCAGCAATCCTATCAAATGTGTAAATGGAATTTTCTATGGAATGGATGGAGTGGTGGAAATTGAAAATCTGAGAGCAGATATTTATCAATTAATTTGTGAAGTACTGACCAATGGAGTTGCAAAGAAAGTGGATAATCTGATTGAAGCATTAAAACTTGAAACGCATACGAAAGAACTTCCGCTGGAATTGGATCGTATTCATGTTGTAAATGGAGTCTATTATCTGAATGGGAATTTTGAGGGTGAAAAACAGTTCTGTAGAAACCGGTTAAATGTCAATTATAATCCGGAGGCTCCGAAACCCGAAATGTGGTTGAAGTATTTAAAGGATCTGGTTGAGGAAGAGGATATCCCGACCATTCAGGAATATCTGGGTTATATGTTGATTCCATCCAACAAAGGACAAAAGCTGATGATGATTTTAGGACGTGGTGGAGAAGGCAAATCCCGCATGGGGCTAATCATCAAAAAGATTTTTTCAGAGGCACTCAACTTTAGCAGTATTGAAAAAGTGGAGCATAACAAATTTGCCAGAGCTGACTTGGAAAATAAACTGGTAATGATTGACGATGATATGAAAATGGAAGCATTGAAAGATACGAATTATATCAAAACCATTGTTACATTGGAAGACGAGATGGATCTGGAGCGTAAGCAGAAGCAAAGTGTACAGGGAAAACTATTTGTTCGATTCCTTCTTTTTGGAAATGGAAGTCTAAGTGCTCTTCATGATAAGTCTTATGGATTTTACAGAAGGCAGTTGATTATTACAACGAAAAAACCACCAGAAGATCGAGTAGATGATCCCTATCTGGTAGAAAAAATCGTAACAGAAAAAGAAGGAATCTTTCTCTGGATGTTGGAGGGATTGCAACGGCTATTGGAAAACAATTATAAGTTCACAATCAGTGACAGGGCAAAAGGCAACCTTCTTGAGGCAATGCAAAGTTCCAATAACGTAATTCCGTTTTTGGAGTCCGAAGGATATATTCGTTTTGAAAAAGGAACCACAGCAACCAGTAAGGCAATTTATAATGTGTATTGCAAATGGTGTGAGGAAAATGCTGAAAAGCCGATGTCTTCCAAAACAGTGTTAGGTTATCTGAAACAAAATTCAGAGGAGCTTGGGATTGAGCCTTCCACCAATATTCCAATTGATGGTGGAAAAAAGGCTCGTGGTTTCAAGGGTATTTTTACAAAGATACGTGCAGATGGCACATAAAATACACATTATCATAAATGTGCAAAATCACGTGTATATGCGTATATTGCAGTTATATAAAGGCTTTTACATTAGCCATATGTGTATGAATACACGTATACGCATGATTTGCCGTATTCATCATTTTTAGAATGACGATACGGATTATATGCCATCTGTGTACCTTTTCTTATCCCGGCAGCCTAACGCCTAAGCTCCTAAGTAGGCTGCTCGGTATAAGGCAAGTTTCGCAAAGTGGTATACCACATTCGCACCGGAACCAGCCGAAGGGCTGTTCCTAAACTTGTCAGGGGGCGTTGCCCACCTTGAATCCCCCAACAGGCGCTGCCCGCCCTGTACCCAGGATGAAATTATGTTCTATACGGAGGTTGAAAATGAGAAATAGATCACACAATGTCATGGTACGAATGGATGATGAGGAATACAACCAGTTCTGTACCAATGTGAAAGAATCAGGCCAGACAAAACAGGCCTATGTTACGAATGCAGTGCTTCATGTACCGGTGATGCCAAAAGAAGAATTAGAGGAAGTACAAAAGATCAGTCAGCTTATGGCTGATGAAAACAGACAGCTTCGTGGAATGGCAGTAAATCTGAATCAGATGACAAAGCGGTTACACACATTTGGAGAGATTCCTCAGATAAAAGAACTGCACGAACTTGAACAAATGTTACAGAAGATGAGAGAGGAGAGTGAACGTCCATGGCAATTAATAAGATTATTACTAAGCCGCCAAAAAGCCACAGCGGATTAAAAAACTGTTTAGCATATGTGCTACGATTCGATAAGACAGAACAAACGCTGACAGCAATCACAGGTTCATATCATCATAAGGAATTAAATGCCAATTTTGCTTATCAATCATTTTTGCAGGAAAAGAGAATCTGGCATAAGGATAAAGGACGGATGTGTTCACATAGTATCATTTCTTGGCACAAGGATGAAAAGATTACACAAGAAGAAGCCTTTGCCTTTGGTCAGGAATTTGCAGAAAAATGGTTTGCTGGATTTCAAACGGTCATTGCCGTTCATCAGGATCGGGATCACATTCACTGTCATCTGGTAACAAATTCCGTCAGCTATGAAGATGGGAGAAAATATCACACTTCAAAAAAAGACTTAGAGCGGATGAAGCTTATGACAAATGAAATGTGCAAGGAGCGGAATCTGACGGTAGCGGAAAAGGGTAAACATTTTGATGGTACACCGATGGAAACCGGAGAGGTAACTACCTGGAATCAGGACAAGTACCAGATGTTTAAAAATGATGCAAAGAAAAGTTACTTATGGGATTGTGCGATGGCAGTGGTGAATGCCATGAAGCAATGTATAAGCAGAGATCAATTTATAGAGAGGATGAAGCTATCCGGATGGAATGTTCATTGGAAAGATTCCAGAAAGCATATTACTTTTGAAAACAAAGATGGTAAAAAAGTGAGAGATTCTAATCTGTTCAAAACATTCCATCTGGATGTAAGAAAGGAGGGGCTGGAACGTGAATTTATTCGACAGCGAGAAAACACCGAATTGTCAGAGCAAGAACTTGAGCAGTACTACAGAGAACTCGAAGATATTGATGCAGGAAATGTCACAAAAGCTCAGAGAGAGCTTGTGTTTGAATCAGGAGCTATCAGAAGTGAATCACAATCTGCAAGAAGAACTTCGGAAAGTTCTAACAGATCTGTCCGATATAACGAGGCTCAATCAACAACTGAGCATCGAGAACGACAACTTGCGGAACAGAGGAGGCTGGACGCTGAGAGAGCAACAAGAGAAGCTCGAAAGAGAAATCGCAGACGTTCGGGTCCAGAACTCTAGGCTGAACAGACTGGTAAATATGTCGAACGTAACTGCATACGAAAAGATGAGAAGAGAAAGAGATGATGCTTTGAATCAGGTGGCAGAAGAAAGACAGAAAACTTTCATGGCAAAAAAGAATTTCAGAGAGGAAATTAATAAGGTAAACAAAAAAACAAACGATAAAGTTCTAGATATGAAAAATAGAATGCAATTCTGGCAAATAGTTTCTATTGGAACTTTGATTGTGGGATTTTTAATTGGATGGATACTGTAAAATATTGCATTGTAAAAAATGTTAGCGTCAACCCGGTCATTTTTGACCGGGTTCATTATATGAAAAGACTTGTAAAATATTTTCTTTTTTGTGCACTGAATAATCACAAAATTGAGATTCTTTCTTTTTTTTCCATACCCAGGAAAAGTCTGTGGTACAATATTGAAAGGTATCATTGCTATGCAGAGATTTCTTTGTGAGAATCTGTATTGGAGGAATTAGGATATGCAGAATATATTAGTTGTAGAAGATGATTATAATTTGAATCAGGCGATCTGTTATTCTTTGAAAAAGTCAGGATATGGAGTTTATGGTGTGACTTTTATGGAGAAAGGAAAGCAGATTTTTATTGAGAATCAGATAGATATGGTCCTTCTGGATGTGAATCTTCCAGATGGCGAGGGCTTCTTTTTTTGCCAGTGGGTAAAAAAGCAAAGAGAAGTTCCGGTCATTTACCTGACAGCCAGGGATATGGAGGAGGATGCTCTGGCAGGATATGAATCCGGGGCAGAAGATTACGTTACAAAACCATTTTCAATGAAGATTTTACTTAGAAAAATAGAAGTCATTTTAAAAAGAACTGCTTCGGTCAATCGTCTGATTTTTGCAGATGAGTATTTATATATAGATTTGGATCATGCACGAGTAACGGTAAAAGGTCAGGAATGCCCCGTCACACCGACAGAGTGCCGTCTGCTTCGTCAATTTCTTATGAACCGGGGACAGCTTCTGACTTATGATCTGTTATTGGAGCGGCTGTGGGACAGTGGAGGACAGTTTGTGGACAAGCACGCACTGGCAGTAAATGTGAATCGTCTGAGAGGAAAGGTTGAAGATAAGAATCACAGGTATATTTCAAATGTATATGGGATGGGATATCAATGGATTGGCTGATATATATCATGATGATAATTTTATTTGCAGCAGTACTGGTATTGTTATGGAAAAACTACCGGATAAAAAAAGAAGCAAAGTTGTTTGCTGAAAAGGTGGAAGATGCTCTGGATGCTATCGTAACAGGAAAAGAATGGAATATGGAAGAAGAATTGGAGGATAGCCTCTGGGGAAGAACAGGAACACAATTAGTGAAAGCCGGGCACGTATTTCGGAAAAAAGAAGAAGACGGTTTTCGTGAGAAAGAAAGAGTAAAGGGATTGATTTCTGATATATCCCATCAGACAAGGACGCCCATTGCCAATATTAAACTATACCTGGAACTTCTTGAGGACGAGGAGTTTTCGCAAAGCGGTCAGGAGTTTTTGGGAAAAATCAAAGGGCAGATGGAAAAAATTGATTTTTTAATGCAGAGCATGGTAAAAATGTCAAGGCTTGAAACGGGAATTCTGCAAATACATAAGGAAGACAAAAATCTATACGAAACAATCCGCCACGCAGTTGCCGGTGTGGTTCCGGGGGCGGCGTTGAAGGGTATTGATCTATATGTGAACTGCGAAGAAAATATGATAATCCGTCATGACAGCAAATGGACGGAGGAAGCAATTTATAATATTCTGGATAATGCACTCAAGTATACCGAACCAGGTGGAAAGATCCATATTCAGACAGAAAGACAGGAATTATTTTTTAAGATCAGCATTTCCGATACTGGAAAAGGGATTGCCCCGGAGAGGCAGGCAGAGATCTTTACAAGATTTTACCGTGAGCCGGAGGTTCATGATAAACCAGGGGTTGGGATCGGATTATATCTTGCAAGAACAATCATGGAACTTCAGAAGGGCTACATAGAAGTACAGTCTGAAGTGGGAAAAGGAGCGTGTTTTCGCCTGTATTTACCGGTGATTAAATCGTAACATAACCGATCGGGGATTGTCACAATCTTGTGATAATTAAAAATTGAGACAGGTTTGTGATTTTTAGGAGATATTCTATAGAATATCAAAAGAAGGAGGCAAACCAATGAAAGAATACATTGTAGAGACAAGAAGCTTAAAAAAATACTATCAAATGGGTGAAAATACGGTAAAGGCATTGGATGGCGTAGATTTTCGTGTGAAAGATCAGGAATTCGTTGCTATTATCGGAAAAAGCGGATCCGGAAAAAGTACACTTTTGCATATGCTGGGTGGACTGGATGTGCCAACAGAAGGGGAAGTGTTGGTAGAGGGTAAGTGTCTTTTGGGGCTGAAAAAAGAACAGCTTGCCATATTCCGCAGAAGAAAGATCGGGTTTATTTTTCAAAATTATAATCTTGTCCCGGATCTTAATGTATATGAGAATGTTATTCTTCCGGTGGAACTGGATGGGAGAAAGGTTGATGTGGAGTATGTGGATAGGATACTGGAACTTTTAGGGTTGTCAGAGAAGAGGGAAGCTCTTCCTGGAACATTATCTGGTGGACAGCAGCAGAGGGCTGCGATTGCCAGGGCGCTTGCGGCGAAGCCCGCCATTATTCTGGCTGATGAACCGACGGGAAATCTGGATTCGGTTACCAGCCATGATGTACTCGGACTTTTGAAAATGGCAGCAAGACAGTTCAGCCAGACCTTGATCTTGATCACTCATGACAGAGACATTGCACAGCTTGCAGATCGTATCGTACATATTGAGGACGGAAAGATTGTAGGAGATACCAGGAAGGGAAGTGATTCCTATGCTTAAGAATCCTAATCAGAAAGTAATCAAAAGGATGGCACGGAATGCTTTAAAAGTAAACAGGAGAAAGACCATTACTTTGTTCCTTGCGGTTCTTCTTTCTTCCTTTTTGGTATTCACAATATTCACAGTTGGAGATTCTTATTTTAGACTTCAGAAAATTCAGAACATCCGTATGTCAGGAGCTGAATTTGATGCAATCATGTATGGAGTGACGGATGAACAGAGGCAAATGTGTGAGAACAACCCGGATATTGTTCTGACAGGTACGGTAGGAGTCTGTGGATGGGTAGAAAAAACAGATCAGGATTCCACACCTAATGTGGGGCTGATCTGGGCAGATGATGGATATTGGACACAGATGATGGAGCCGGTCAGAGAAAAGTTGGAAGGAAGATATCCGACAGCTTTGGATGAGATAATGGTAACAAAATCCGCTTTAAAAGAATGTGGTTACGAAGATCTTGATGTAGGCGATACCCTTGCTATGTCTTATGGAACACATGAGGGAATCTTTACAGGGACTTTTCGAATCTGTGGGATCTGGGACGGATATGGACCCAAGAAGCAGTTTTATGTCTCGAAAGCATTCTATGATCAATCGGGATGGAAGCTTTCTCAGGCAGCTTCCGGTCGTTACTTTATGGATTTTAAGCAGAAAATAATGACAAAAACAAAGCAGAATGCTTTTATCGAAAGTATGGACCTTGGAAAGCAGCAGAATCTTTTCTTCATGGAAGATCTTGGCGCATCGGTTCAGATATTGGCAGGCCTTATTGGCTTGATTGCAGTTACCTGTTTGTGTGCGTATCTGCTTATTTATAATATTATGTATCTTTCCGTAGCTGGAAAAGTTCGTTATTATGGTCTGCTTCAGACGGTCGGAATGACTGAAAAGCAGATAAAAAGGATGATGAAGGAACAGATGATTCTGATAGGATCTGCAGGGACAGTACTTGGATGCCTGTCAGGTGGGCTGGTATCCTTTTTCCTGATTCCTGTTGTAGTAAAATCACTTGGAATCAAAAGTGGTTATGTTGGAACAGATATGATTCGTTTTCATCCGGCAGTTCTGCTGACAACCATCTTACTGGTTGGAGTTACCATCTTTCTTGCCGGCCGGAAACCGGCAAAAATGGCAGCAGATATCTCCCCAATAGAAGCGCTTGGTTATCGTCCGACCCACAAAACCGTAAAAGAAAGAAAAGCAGGAAAGGGGAAAGTAATAGCAAGACTTTCCCTGGAGCAGTTTACAAAGGATAAGAAAAGAACTGCGGTGGTACTGTTGTCTTTGGCAGCCAGTCTGTCTGTGTACCTTTGTATTGTGACCATGCTGGACAGTCAGGCAGCAAGAACCATAGTGTCAAATTATATGGATACGGATATTGTAATTAATAATGATACGGCATGCAAAGAAAAATCAGAAGACAGAAGAGACATTCTGGATGAATCTTTCGTGAAGTCAATCAAAGAAAATACTGGAGTCTCTGAAGCACATTCTATGATATTTGCCGAGATTACAGTTCCATGGGAACCGGATTTTGCTGAGATGTGGATGAAAGAATTTTATGCAAAGTGGATGAGCATTCCATATAGTAAGGAAAAGGACGAGTATCAGAATCATCCTGAGAATTTTGGATCCTCTCTGATTGGAATTGATGAACAGGAATTTGATTATTTAAATAACAGTCTTGCGCATCCGATAAAGAAAGAGGACTTCCTTTCGGGAAAAGCATGTATTGTTTATCGAAATGGTTTGGATTTCGCAGATGCTGACATAATAGGAAAAAATGTGACATGTGCTTTGTATGAAGATCAACAAACGACAAAAACTTTTACCATAGAAGGAGTTACGGACGAGAATTATTATACGGCACTCCTTGGATACCCACCGACGATTATAGCCAGTGATCAGGTGGTGAAAACATTTGCCAATAATCCGATTACACTAAAGACCAGCATAAAATATCACAAAGAATATGATAGAGATACAGAGCAAGAAATCCTGGCGTTATTAGAAGAAAATGACAATGCAAAAGACTTTTCCTGGGAATCCAAAATCGAAGATGCAGATGAGATTGAAAAAGCACAGGGCAATATGCCGCAAGTGGGAATCGGGATTGTGTTGATTCTGGCTTTTATCGGAATCATGAACTATATGAACACCTTTGTAGTAAATGTGCAGAGCCGGATGACGGAGCTTTCGGTTATGGAGAGTATCGGGATGACCCCGAAGCAGCTTCTTGGAATGCTGGTCAGGGAAGGAGTTCTCTATGCAGGCGGCGCATGGCTTGTTACGCTAACAGTAGGAATGGGAGTAACGTATCTTCTTTATGAATCAATGAATTATCGGGGGATTGCGTTTTCAGTACCATTACTTCCACTTTTATTTGCATTGGGAATCAGTTTGCTGGTTTGTACTATGGTTCCAGTGCTTACCTGGATCGTTTTGGAAAAGAATGGAACTGTTGTTGAGAGGATTAAGGGAGTTGAGTGATTTTGGAGCAACGCACCATAATGGTGACACCATAATTTAAGGTGGTGCTTGATGTTGTTTTGGTTTTAGGTGATACTATAATCACATCTGCAGATGATAAAATCAAATGAAAGGAGCAGATTTGATATGGTCGAATTTGGCGAACAACTAAGAAGAGCAAGAGAAGGTAAGGGAATGACTCAACAATCTCTTGCAGAGCAATTATACGTAACAAGGCAGTCTGTTTCCAGATGGGAATGTGGTGACAGATATCCTGATTTGCTTACAACAAAGAAAATATCTCAGATTCTGGATGTAAGTCTTGACGATCTACTGGCTGGAAAAGAAATGGTAAAATTGGTAGAAAGAAATCCTGTAATAGAAAAAAAGAGTGCAAATTATATAATGATTGCTCTCTATGCGTTTATTGTATTCTCATTCTTAATTACAATAATTGATATGATAATTAGGTTTCCGCTGCAATCACAGGCAGTTGATTACAGTGATATTCAGCTTATTGTGATTAATATATTGGGAATAATCATTCAGATTGTATTTTTTACTTATGGATTGTACCAAGTCGCTAGCGCGACGGCTAGCCCTAAGTACGTGAAACCACTACTTTTTTCAAAAAAAAATAGCAGTTTTTGTGTATATGTTGTATTGTTAAGTTACCACAC